>CAXAGK010000476.1:0-3338 GCA_963968305.1 uncultured Rickettsiales bacterium
TCGACCATCGGCATCTCGAAGACCCAGCCCATCGAAGTGCTGGAGCAGTACTATCCGGTGTTGTTTCACGAATACGGATTGCGGGAAGGCTCAGGCGGCGCCGGGAAACAACGGGGCGGTTTTGGCGTCAATTACACGGTCGAGCTGCGTCGCGGCAAAGCGCAGGCTTCCTTCGTCATGGATCACGGCCGGGTCGGCCCACAGGGCGCACTTGGCGGCGGTGACGGCGGCAAGAATACAGTCACCGTACGACGCGGTGGCGAATCCTATACACCGGAACATCTCTCGAAGGATCAAGATATTTCGATCCAACCGGGAGACGTCGTCGCTGTCGGCACACCGGGCGGCGGCGGATTTGGCAATCCGTTCGAGCGCGACCCTGACGCGGTCCTGCAGGATGTGCGGCGCGGCTACTACACAGTGGACCAGGCGCTGACGCTCTTTGGTGTCGTACTGATGGGTGATTTATCCAGTGTCGACAGTGATGCCACTTCATCTGCACGGGCTCGGTAGGAGCACCACATTGGCAAATTCACCTTCCCCTCCCTACAAACTGGAAGACCAGGTCGGACATTTGTTGCGTCGCGCCAACCAACGACACGCGGCCATATTCTTCGAAGGTCTCGGCGCCAAGCAATTAACCCCGCTGCAATTCGCCGTCTTGGTCAAAATCGGTGACGAGGGCGAGGTTTCGCAAAATCTGTTGGGACGCCTGACCGCCATGGACCCGGCCACCGTGCAGGGCGTCGTCCGGCGTCTGCGCGAACGTAAATTGATCGACGCCCGGCCGGCCCCCGAAGATCGCCGACGCAGTCTCTGGACACTTTCCCCGGCGGGCGCGCAATTCATAGGCGATGTCATACCGACCGCCCAAGCCATCACCGTAAAAACGCTGGAGCCGCTCAGCGCAAAAGAACAGAAGGCCCTTTTGGACATGCTGAGAAAGCTCTCTTGAACCGGATATCGGAATAACGTAATTTGTATGTAAACAAACAATATTTGAAACATGCCTGAAGTCTACGAAAGACCAAAATCACTCGACGCAGCTCTCGGAATTCTCGCGGGCGACGACTGGACCGTCTTGGCGGGTGGGACCGATGTGTATCCCGTCGCGACGGACGCTTTCGCTTGGGGTCGACCCGCACCGACACGGATTCTCGATATTTCAGCCATCGACGAGTTAAGCGGTATTCAAGAACAAGATGACCGCTTTCGCATCGGCAGCCGCGTCACCTGGACGGAACTCGTCGAGTACGATCTGCCGCGATATTTCGATGGCTTGAAACAAGCTGGCCGTGAAGTCGGTGGTGTGCAAATTCAAAACCGCGGCACCCTCGTCGGAAACATCTGCAATGCCTCCCCCGCCGCTGACGGTGTGCCGCCCTTGATCGCCATGGACGCCGACGTCGAAATCGCCAGCGCAACCGGCACCCGAACCCTTCCCGTCTCGGATTTCCTGCAAGGAAACCGGCGCACTGCATTGGGTGAATCGGAACTCGTGACCGCGATCCTCGTCCCGAAACACGGCGCTGCGGCCCGCTCAACATTCCTAAAGCTGGGCGCGCGGCGTTATTTGGTAATTTCCATCGCAATGGTCGCCGCTGTCATAGATTGCGACAACGACAACCGCATTCTACATGCACGGGTTGCGGTCGGTTCCTGCTCGGCAGTCGCGCAACGCTTGCCCGAACTTGAAGAGGCACTGGTCGGGAGCATCCGTGACCGTTCCATCGGCACCATCCTCACGTCTGCAATGTTGTCGCCGCTCTCTCCCATCGACGACGTGCGCGGCGATGCCGGTTATCGGCAATCCTCGGCGGTGACCTTGGTCCGTCGTCTGCTGACGAAAATCGGGAGTGCCGCATGAACGATTCTCATCCTCCATATACACGCCTCTCACAATTCTCGCTGAATGGTGAGGCTCGCGACTATAAGGGCGATCCCTTTAAACGACTGGCCAATGCACTGCGCGACGACTTCGCGTTGACCGGCACAAAAGTCGGCTGCGATGCCGGTGATTGCGGTGCCTGCACGGTCCTGATCGACGGACGCCAAGCCTGCGCCTGTATGGTTCCGATGGCTCAGACGGACGGCTGCGAGATCACCACCGTCGAAGGGTTGAGCAGTGCGGGAGAACTGAACCCGTTGCAACGCGCCTTCCTGCATCACGGTGCCGCGCAATGCGGCATCTGCACCCCCGGCATGCTCATGGCCGCGACTGAACTCCTGAACCGAGAACCGAAACCGGATCGAATTTCCGTTGAAGACGCGTTGGGCGGCGTGTTGTGCCGGTGCACGGGATATCAAACAATCATCGACGCGGTGGTGGATGCGCACACTTTCGCCGATGCAACACCCGCACAGCACCACGGTCCATCGGTCGGTAGCCGGTTGGAACGTGTCGACGGCGTCGCCAAAGTCAGCGGCACGGATCAATTTGGGGCGGATAGCGCACCCGCCGACGCACTCTGGCTACGGCTCTATCGCTCGCCCCATGCACGGGCAACCTTCCAAGTCGGCGATCTTGGTGCGTTTGTGGCAGGATCGGATGGGATCGAGACCATCCTAAGCGCACGGGACATTCCAGGTGAAAATAGTTTCGGCGTTTATCCGCACTTGAAGGATCAACCGGTCTTCGCCGACGGACATGTGCGATATCGGGGCGAGGCCGTGCTCGCGATCATTGGCACACGGGAGGCCGTGGACGGAATCAACTTCGGAGACCTGCCCATCGAATGGCAGCCGCAAGATGCCGTCACCGGCGTGGACGCCGCCTTGCAATCGGGCGCTACAACCGTTCACGACAGCACTCCCAGCAACATCCTTACGACAGGGCGATTGCGCAAAGGTGAGATGGACGCGGCTTTCCAGAGTGCCGCCGTCGCGGACGGCACCCTGCAGACGGCTTTTGTCGAGCACGCCTATATCGAGCCCGAGGCCGGGTTCGCCGAACGGGTCGGCAATCGCATCGAGGTCACGGCCTGTACTCAAGCGCCCTATATGGATCTGGACGAATGCGCCCGTGTTCTAGGCGTTGGGAAGGATGCAGTCCGTATTATTCCGTCCGCTTGCGGAGGCGGCTTCGGCGGCAAGCTGGATGCCTCCGTACAATTACCGCTCGCGGTCGCGGCCTGGAACCTCAATCGCCCGGTGCGTTGCGTCTATACGCGGATTGAATCCATGGCATCGAGCACGAAGCGGCACCCAGCTATGGTTACCGCCCGCGCCGCCGCCGCCGCCGACGGCCGCCTGACCGGATTCGAGATGTCCGCCGATTTCGACACCGGCGCATATGCGTCTTGGGGACCGACCGTCGCGGACCGGGTGCCCGTGCATGC
>CAXAGK010000477.1:0-3319 GCA_963968305.1 uncultured Rickettsiales bacterium
GCCACCGGTCGCTCGGATTTTCCCAATCAGGTTAACAATGTGCTTTGTTTCCCGTTCATTTTCCGGGGCGCGCTCGATGTCGGCGCCACAACGATCAACGAGGAAATGAAGGTTGCGACCGTGAAGGCGATAGCTAACCTGGCGCGGGCCGAGAGCTCGGACGTCGTGGCGCAGGCCTATGGCGACGAGAGTTTGAGTTTTGGTCCTGGGTACATGATACCAAAACCCTTCGATCCGCGGTTGATCAGCGAAATCGCGCCCGCGGTGGCGCAAGCGGCCATGGATAGTGGTGTGGCGACGCGACCCATCGAAAACATGGAAGCCTATGTCCAGAAGCTGAACGAATTCGTCTGGCGCTCCGGCAATGTGATGAAACCGTTGATGGATCGGGCGATTGCCGATCCGAAACGAGTTGTCTATGCGGAGGGTGAGGAACGCCGGGTCCTTCATGCGGCGCAAGTGGTTATCGATGAAGGTATCGCCAAACCGATACTTATCGGGCGGCGCGCGGTCGTGGAGACTCGGCTGGAAGAGTTGGGGCTCCGCATTCGCATAGATCAAGACTTCGATTTGATTGATCCTGAAAATGACGACCGATATCATAAATATTGGAGCGAGTATCACAATCTGCAGGCGCGACGCGGTGTCTCACCGGAAATGGCGCGCAGCGTCATTCGCACCAGCACGACGGCGATTGCATCCATGATGCTGAAGATGGGCGAAGCGGATGCCATGCTTTGCGGGACCTTCGGACAGTTCCAGCGGCATTTGATGACGGTCCGTCAGATCATCGGTCGGCGCGAAGACGTCAAGGACCTCTCGACCATGATCGCGATGATAATGCCGAAAGGTGTTGTCTTCATTGCCGACACCCATGTCTCAGAAGACCCGGATGTCGACGAGTTGGTTGAAATGGCATTGCTCTGTGCTCAGGAAGTACGGCGCTTCGGCGTCCAACCAAAAGTCGCCTTTCTCTCGCATTCGAATTTCGGGACGACGGATCTCCCGGCTGCACGGAAGATGCGCCGCGCGGTCCAGCTGTTGCAGCGTAATCATCCGGATTTGGAAGTTGAAGGTGAAATGCACTCGGATGCGGCCATCAACGAGCGGATGCGTGAACGGGTATTCCCGGGGAATGCGCTCGAAGGGAGCGCTAATCTTCTGATCATGCCGTCGCTCGACGCCGCGCATATTTCCTACAATCTGCTTAAGGTAATGGGCGACGGGCTGCCTGTCGGACCGGTATTGGTTGGGGCGGCGCAACCGGCGCATGTCATGACCGCATCGGTCACCACGCGCGGGCTCGTCAACATGACGGCGTTGGCGGTGAACGAAGCCCAAGCTGCGGTTGCTGAGTAAAAAAGGACGGAGACAACGTGACGGATGTTCATGTACGCGATGCCGAGGATAGAGAGAGGCTAATTAGCCTTTACGGCATAACCGGCGAGCTTGTTCGCCGGGTACATGATGCATTGGGAGCAGGTCGTAGCGATAAGGCGGTGGACCTGGTGGCCCCGCTTCACGCAGCCGATATGGCCGACCTGCTTGAGCAGCTGCCGGGTGCTGAGCGAGATTTTCTTGTTGAAAGTCTCGGGACTTCTCTAGAAGCAGAAACATATACTCATCTCGATGAGGCAGTCCGCGAAGATATAATCGAAAATATCGATAACGCGCTGCTCGCCAATGTCGTGGTCGAGCTCGAACACGACGATGCCGTCGATTTTATCGAGAGTTTGAAGGCGACGGATCAACAGGAAGTCCTGGAAGCAATGCCGGCGCAAGACCGGGTGTTGCTCGAGGACAGTCTGCGGTTTCCGGAGGAGAGTGCGGGCCGCCTCATGCGCCGCGACGTGGCGACGATCCCGTCATATTGGAATGTCGGACAGACCATCGATTTCATGCGTTCGGATGCGGAATTGCCGAGCGATTTTTATCTTCTGATGGTGGTTGGACCCACATTGCAGCCGATTGGCGTTGTACCTTTGAGCCGTTTCTTGCGGACCACCCGTCCTGTCGGCATAGCGGACATTATGGAAACGGAAATTCGCTCGATCCCGGCGCAAATGGATCAGGAGGAAGTCGCTTTCGTGTTCCGGCAATACGGTTTGGTCTCCGCGCCAGTGGTGGACGAGCATGGACGCCTCATTGGCGTGATCGATGTCGACGATATCGTCAATGTCATCGATGAAGAGGCAGAAGAAGATCTGCTCAAATTAGCTGGTGTGCGTGAGGATGATATTTACGACGCGGTTATCGATACGATCCGTTCGCGGTTCTCGTGGCTGCTCGTTAACCTGATGACCGCAATTCTGGCGTCGGTCGTGATCGGGCTTTTTGATGCGGTGATTGAAAAGGTCGTGGCACTCGCGGTGCTCATGCCGATTGTTGCGTCCATGGGCGGGAATGCCGGGACGCAGACACTAACGGTTGCGGTACGCGCCTTGGCGGTTAAGGAACTGACGGCGGCAAACGCATTGAGGATCATCGGCAAGGAAACATTGGTCGGTGGCATCAACGGAATTATTTTCGCAATTGTGATCGGCGTGGTCGCCACACTCTGGTTTGGACAGCCGATAATCGGGGTTATTATCGGTGCGGCAATGATCATCAACTTATTGTTGGCGGGCGTCGCGGGGACCGTTATTCCGTTGGCATTGGACCGATGGGGTGTTGACCCTGCCGTCGGCTCGAGTGTCGTCTTAACGACGATCACGGACGTGGTTGGCTTTTTCGCCTTCCTTGGATTGGCTGCATGGGTATTGCTATGACGAACGAGCTTGAGACGAACGAACCAGGAATTTTGGCGCTGTGGAACGATTGCGCGCCAGACGGCGAAGCCGAGTACGAGCGTTGGTATATGGGCCAGCATCTGCCCGAACGGGTGGGTGTGCCAGGCTTCCGGTTTGGCCGCCGCTATACGCGGGTCAATGGAGACCGGAAGTTTTTCACGTTTTATGAATTGGACGCGCCGGACGTTCTTTGGTCTCCTAAATATCTCAAACGATTAGGAAATCCGACCGACTGGACCCAACGGGTAATGTTGGATTTTCGCAACACCGTCCGCACGGCGTGCCGCAAAGCGGGTTCAGTTGGAACGGCGCTTGGCGGTCATGTGGTGACGTTTCGCTTCATGAGCCCGAACGCTCCCGGAGCGAATTTGGAAGACGCGGTACTATCTGAACTTCTCCCAGCATTGTTGGATCGTGACGGAATTTCTCAGGTGCACCTATGGATCGCTGCCGAAGAGCAGACACCTGCTAATACTGCCGAGACCGATTTACGCGGAGAGGACGAGTTGATGTCCTGGGCGGTAATAGTT
>CAXAGK010000478.1:0-3314 GCA_963968305.1 uncultured Rickettsiales bacterium
GGTTTGGATCAACTCAGCTATGCCCCCGGCGTCGATGAAGGCCTCGTGAAACTTTCTGGCCAGGCGTGGATTAAAGAAACCGTCATTCTACGCATATATCCAAAGGGTCGGAATACGTGCCGTCTCGCCAAATTTTTCATAAGCATCAATCAACTCGCCTTCCGAACACACCTCCCCGTGGCTGCGCGAGCCCCGGCCTCCCGCAAAATTAATGGTGGCAACCACACCCGGCGGGTTCTTCGCGGCGAGCGCCACAGCACCAATGCCGTCCGCCGACTTGCCAACGACGAGAATTCTCGTGGCGTCCACATCGGGGCTTTTCTTGAGTTCCGTAATCGCTCCCAGAATATCCTCGGCAGTCGTCGCCGCAGCTTTATCGTAATAAGGGAAATCGCATTCGCCATATTCCTCGAACCAATGGCCCTCTGACTTTCCGTAACCACGACGCAAAACGATGGCTGTCACGTAACCCCGCTGCGTGAATTCCATTGCTTGCGGCACGTAGCCGTTGGTTGTCATGCGACGTCGGCCCGAACTGCCACGCGGCGATCCGTGCGTCACGACGGCCAGAGGAAACGGGCCAGCGCCTGGGGGCCGCAGAATCTGCGCTTCAAGAGCGTAGATATCGCCGTCGATAGTTGCGGATAAAATGACCCGTTCTTTAGAGATCTGCTCCGCGTACCCAGCGCTCGGTAAAATCGTCACGGCCAAACAGAATGCACTTAGAAACCCAAAGATGGTTTTAATGCTTCGCACGTAACACTCCTTTCGCCCCGCCCCTAACTTCCCGACTCGTCGGGCGGTGTCGCATCCATGACCTCTTTGGTTCGCACCATAACCACTCCGACGATGGCGATCACGCCGAGGCCCGACGCGGCAAGCATGCCTAGGACACTTGCCCAGATCAGGCCGAGCGTCGGGAGGATTACGCTGTAGAGCTGCCACACGCCGAAATATCCGACGAATAGGATCAACAGCACCAAGACCATATATCGCCGGAACGTCGCGAAAGTCATGGCGTTAGCTGTTGAGTTTGCGCCAATCCTCGATGTACTCGATGCAGGCATCGGCGTTGACCACATCCGCATATCGCCGACCGACATCTTCCAGGTTCTGGTGATGCGGGACCGGGTCATGATCGCCGACACAATCCTCCGGCACCATTGTGCGATAGCCATAGGAGAAGCTGTCGATGGTGGTGGCGCGGATGCAGCCAGAGGTCACACAGCCAGTGACGATCAGCGATTCAACGCCTTCCTTCTGTAGAAAGGCCGCAACCGGCGTGCCGAAGAAGATCGATGGTCCCGTCTTGCGCACGACGACATCGTAATCCTTGTCGTAGATGCGCTCATCCAGCTCTGTGCCGGGCGCGCCGTCTTGCAGGTCCATGACCGCACCCACCTTCCAATGGGGCAGTTCGCGCTTGTTGCTGTATCCCACATAACAACTGGCGATGGGAACGCCCGCACGCCGTGCGGATTCCAGCAGACGGGCAGTGTTTTGCACGCCGCGTTCGATCAACTCCGCCCCACCCATCGGCATCGTCGGATCCGTGAACGCCGTCTGATAATCGACCACCACAATGCCCGGCTTACCGCCAAACCCGATATCCGCCTGACCGTAGCTCCGCTCTTGATAAATATCGCTCATGTATACTCTCCCCTGTTACATCCCTATTTGTGTAAATCTCAGGCCATAATTCCGGGTCTGCTTCGCATCCCGGAATGACACTCTAGGATATTCGTCATTCCGGGGCGCCCGATAGGGTGAACCCGGAATTATGGCCTGTGTGACGCGGTCCTCAAATCAGTTCATTCTTCACAAACACGCCGCCCTTCATGATCGCAGGCAAATACGCACCTTGATCCTGCAGCAAACCTAAATCCTGTAACGGGTCACCGTTGACCACTACCAAGTCCGCGAGCGCACCCGGTGCCACGACACCAAGTTCGCCGTCGCGGTTCAGGATCGTCGCATTGGTTTTCGTCGCCGAGACCAGGGTCTCGTGTGCCGTCATCGCCTCCGACTTCAAAAGGAACTCTCGTGATTGATGGCGCTGCATCTCTCCCAGGAGGTCGCTGCCGTGACCGACAGGTGCGCCGGCGCGCTTCGCATACTCGACGGCACGAATACCAAAATCTCGGACATCCTCAATCTTAGCACAGCTTTCCGGCGACATGCCGAGAGCCTCACCTTCCTTGCCCAGTGCTTCGTAGGTCGCGAGCGTCGGTACCAGGAACGCTCCGTGGTCCGCCATCACTCCGGCCACTTCCTCATCCAGCAGATTACCGTGCTCGATGGTCCGCACACCGCTCTCGACAGCCCGGCGGATAGCGCGACCCGTATAAGCATGGGCCATGACATAGGTATTGGCCGCCTCTGCTTCCTCGACCGCAGCTCTGATCTCCTCCAGCGAGAATTGCGTGAAGTCGACCGGATCGCTCGGTGAAGCAACACCGCCTGATGCCATGATCTTGATTTGATCAGCCCCCTTGCGAATTTCGTCCCGCGCGGCGCGACGCACTTCCGGCACTCCGTCGCAGACCCGCCCCAATGCCGTCGGGAAAAATCCGCAAGCGCAGCCATACGGCATATCGACGGGAGAGCGCTGGTCGCCGTGCCCGCCGGTCTGGCTCAACGCCTTCCCCGCAATAAAGAGGCGCGGCCCCAAAAAGTCGCCCTGTTCGATCGCGGCCCGCGTGCCCCAGTCACACCCACCCGCGTCGCGTACTGTCGTGAACCCGCGCATGATCATGCCGCGCAGAATACCTTGCGACTTCGCCGTCACCAGGGACTGCGGCATGTTCTCCAAACTGGCGAACCCGACGACAACGGAATTTACATGCACGTGGGCGTCAATCAGCCCCGGCAACAATGCCTTCCCACCGAGATCAATGACGGTATCGGCCGAGGCAGTGACCGGTGTGTCGGAGACTTCCTTGATCCGGTCACCCTCGATCAAGACCTCGCTCCCACCCCGCAACTCAGGTGTATCAGCATCAAAGAGGGCCGCGTTCTTAATCAGAGTCGTGGTCATATTTCTCTCCCAAACAAACGCTCAAGAACCTACTTCCCGGCGCACTGCAAAAAGGCCGGGGCCGCGATACTGGCGATGGTCAGCGCGATCTCCGTATCGCCCTCCTCGTACCATCCGGCTTCGTGCACCAAATTGATCGTGCCCAAGGTGACACCGTCATAGACAACCGGCACGTTCAAAATCGCGTCGCAGCCGAGCGAATGGATCAATTCGTGATCGAAAAAGAACTCTTTAATGTCGTCTGAATCATAGCCGATATAGCATTCCTGATTGATCA
>CAXAGK010000479.1:0-3297 GCA_963968305.1 uncultured Rickettsiales bacterium
AATGGGTTGAGGAGCCGAGCTATTTCTTCCGACTTTCGGACTGGCAGGACGCGTTATTGGAATTCTACGACGCTAATCCTGACTTCATCGCACCGACCAGCCGACGTAACGAAGTCATCAACTTCGTCAAAGGCGGATTAAACGATTTATCGATCTCCCGCACCACCTTCAGCTGGGGCGTGCCGGTGCCGGGCGACGAAGACCATATTATGTATGTTTGGCTTGACGCACTCACCAATTATATCACCGCAGTCGGTCATCCGAACAAAGAAGACCAATTGTGGGAATACTGGCCCGCAAATCTGCACATGGTCGGTAAGGATATTCTGCGGTTTCATACTGTGTATTGGCCGGCTTTCCTGATGGCGGCCGGGCTCGAGCCACCGCAGCGCGTCTTTGCCCATGGATGGTGGACAAACGAAGGTCAGAAGATTTCAAAGTCCGTCGGCAATGTCATCGATCCTATTGAATTGGTGGAACGGTATGGGATCGACCCAATCCGCTATTTTCTGCTGCGCCAGGTGCCTTTCGGAAACGATGGTGATTTCTCACACCAAGCCATGGTCCACCGCTTGAACGGCGATCTTGCCAACGACCTCGGCAATCTGTGTCAGCGGGTGATATCGATGGTATTCAAGAATTGCGACGGAAAAATACCGGAATCGCATGCCTTACAGGAAGGCGACATCAAATTCGTTTCAGCGATTTCCGAGAGTATCGAAGAATTGCGACAATTGATGGCGGCGCAGTCGTTTAATCAGGCGCTAGAGTTGATTTGGCGTCATGTAGCAGAAGCCAATCGTTACGTGGACGAGCAGGCGCCGTGGGCGCTCCGCAAGACGGATCCACCGCGTATGGAAACCGTCCTCTACACGTTGACCGAAGCTATTCGCAATTTGGCGATCCTGACAACTCCCTTCATGCCGCAATCGATGTCGATGGTGTTCGACCAACTCTCCGTCCCGCAAAACCATCGCGACATCGCCCATCTAGGGCTTGAGTATGCGGTCGACTCAGGTGCCGCGCTACCGGGTAAACCGACACCGATTTTTCCGCGATTCGTCGACGACGAAGAGGGGTAGGGGCACCGTGCTCGTCGATAGTCATTGTCATTTGGATTATTTGGCCCGCGACGGTGATTTGGAAGAGGCGGTCGCGCGCGCCAAAGCCGCGAATGTCGGCACGATGGTGACGATCTGCACCAAAATCACTGAATTCGATATCGTGCGTGGCATTGCCGAACGCTTCGACAATGTGTGGTGTACAGTCGGCATACACCCTCACGAAGCGGCGACGGAGCCCGAAGTTTCGACGGAACGGCTCGTCGAGTTGGCGGCACACCCAAAGGTCATTGGGATTGGAGAGACCGGGCTCGACTATTTCTATGAGCACAGTCCCCGAGAGTCGCAGCAACGCAGCTTTCGAGCGCATATCGCAGCCGCGCGCGAGACCAGGTTGCCACTGATTGTGCATACCCGCGACGCCGATGAAGACACCATCGAGATATTATCCGAAGAGCACCGAAAAGGCCCCTATCCTGGATTAATACATTGTTACAGCTCTTCGCCTGAAGTTGCTGATAAATCAATTGAAATGGGGCTTTATATTTCCATCGCCGGTATCTTGACATTTAAGAGCGCCAAAGAACTGCAGCAGACAGTGGCGCGGTTGCCCGCGGACCGCTTACTAGTCGAAACAGATTCGCCTTATCTTGCGCCCGTGCCCAAGCGTGGGAAAAGAAACGAACCAGCTTTCGTTACTCATACGGCGGTGAAAATGGCCGAACTCCTGGAAGAGACCCCAGAGGCCATTGCCGCCGTCACGACAGATAACTTCTTTCGTCTATTTTCTCGGGCGCAACGCCCGGAATGCGCATGAAAGTTACGGTACTCGGTAGCGGTGCTTCCGGTGGCGTCCCGCTGGTGGGCCCAGTTTGGGGTAAATGCGATCCGACCAATCCGCGTAATCGCCGCCGTAGAGCCTCCATACTCCTTGAAAGCACCGAAACGCGCATACTAATCGATGCATCACCGGATTGCCGATCTCAGCTGCTTGATGCGGATATATCGCATTTAGACGGTGTCATCTTTACCCATGCCCATGCGGATCACTGTCATGGAATTGACGACCTACGTTGGGTTAATCAATTCATGGGCCGCGGCCTTGCAGCCTATAGCGACGCGGTAAGCCATGACGAAATGGTTCGGCGGTTCGGTTATGCATTCGCGCCATTTGAAGTGCCTGATCATGGCTTCTTCAATCGACCAGTGCTGGAGTGGCAGGAAGTCGGTGAGAGGGCATTTCAGGCTGGTAACATTGAATTTTTACCGTATGAGCAAGATCACGGCTTTTCCAAAACCCTCGGTCTGCGGTTTGGAGATGTCGCGTATTCAACCGACGTGGTAAGGCTCGACGATGTGGCATTTGACCTCTTAGCGGGGATTAATGTTTGGTTCATTGGTTGCCTACGTGAGGATTCGCATCCGACTCATGCCAATTTGGAAACGGTTTTGGGATGGATTGATAGGATAAAACCAGAGCGAGCCTATATAACCCATATGAATCATATGCTTGATTATGATGACCTTAGTTCAAAACTACCGGATGGCGTTGTTCCAACGTATGATGGAATGGTCGTGGACATATAATAAATATTTCCCATAATATACATTATGCGTCAAATATTCATCGCCCTCATGAAGTGGTCCACCTTGAAAGTAAGTGCATGGGTGGTCTTTGGTCCATCGGGATTATGCTGTCTGGCGCTGGTGGCCTGTATTCCAATGTGCTGTGTGGCTTTATCGTATTCTAGTTTTTGCACCATTCCTCGATAACGGCCTGTGCTTCTCTCAGACTATAGAAGAGTTTTCCATTCAGTAGCTGATCACGCAGATGGGTATTGTAGCTCTCACAATATCCGTTCTCCCATCGAGAGCATGGTTCGATATAGCGATATAGGCCGTCTTAGCCCCAACCACGGATAGCCAATCGCGAACAGCCTCGTCGATGAACTCCGGACCATTGTCTGAGCGGACGAACGACGGTGCCCCACACATGATGAATAGGTCCGTCAGCACGTCGATGACATCGATGGAGTTTAACTTCTCCTTTACCTTAATTGTCAAATACTCCCTGGTGTATTCATCGATCACGTTCAATGTTTTGAACGCCCGCCCGTCATGTGTCCGATTGTGGACGAAGTCGTAGGACCAGACGTGGTTGGCATGCTCAGCTCGCGCGCGCACACATGAGCCATCGTTGAACCACAGTCTTTCTTGTTTCGTTTGCTTGGTCGTT
>CAXAGK010000480.1:0-3296 GCA_963968305.1 uncultured Rickettsiales bacterium
AACTGCCCGATTGGTCACATATCTCCTTCTGCGAAGTCACAAACCCAGTTGAATTGCGCGACGGTGTCAAATTCGGGCGCAACGCGGTCGCAATTCGGCCCGGCAAAATCGACCGCTCACCCTGTGGGACCGGATGCAGTGCGCGTATGGCCGTATTGCATGCGCGTGGTGAGCTCGCGCTCGGAGAGCAATTCGTCGGTGAATCGCTCATCGACTCCACATTCGATTGCCGGATCGAAGATATTGTCACCGTGGCCGACCGACCGGCGGTGGTGCCGTCGCTGGCGGGGCGGGCTTGGATTAGCGGCATGAAAACAATGATGCTCGACCCGGACGACCCATGGCCCGGAGGATATCGCTTGAGCGATACATGGCCGCAAATCGATTGATCGTAAACATCGCATTTTTGCACGCACGGGCTAAACTCCCTTAAGGAAAAACAGGGAGATATCGATGGTCGTATCGCTGACCGAAGAACAACAGATGATCCGCGAGAACGTGCTGCGCATTTGCAGTGATTTCGATGACAATTATTGGCTGGCACGCGACGAAGATGGTCTCTTTCCAGAGGATTTCTGTTTGGCTTTGGCAGAGGCTGGTTATCTCGGTATCGCCATGCCGGAAGAGTACGGCGGCAGCGGTCTCGGCATTACGGAAGCCGCCGTCATGGTGCAGGCAATCTCCGAATCCGGTGCGGCGAACGGCGGCGTCTCCTCCGTCTCAATCAATGTATTCGGCGTCAATCCAATCGTGCAATATGGCACGGATGAGCAAAAACAGCGCTGGCTCCCGCCGGTCATGCGGCGCGAGGAACGAGCCTGCTTTGCCGTTACGGAACCGGATGCGGGTCTCGACACGTCTCAAATATCGACGCGGGCGGTGCGTGACGGCGATCGCTATCTGGTCCACGGCCAAAAAATTTGGACGACCACCGCGCAGGTCGCTGATAAGATTCTGCTTATCGCTCGTACTGCGCCGAAGGAAGAAACAGACAGCCCGATCGACGGGTTATCATTGTTCTACGCCGACCTCGACCGAGACTATGTCGAGATCAAGGAAATCCCGAAGATGGGTCGCAAATGCGTTGATTCGAACAGCGTGTTTTTCGACGGTATGCCAATCCCCGTGGAAGATCGGATCGGCGAAGAGGGCAAGGGTTTCCGCTATCTTCTGCACGGCCTCAACCCGGAACGCATTCTACTTGCAGCGGGCCTCGTCGGTCTTGGTCGGGCCGCACTCAATAAGGCGACCAATTACGCCAAGGAACGCATCGTCTTTGACCGCCCCATCGGCATGAACCAAGGTATCCAGCATCCGCTCGCCGAAAGTTGGGCGGAGTTGGAAGCGGCGAACCTGATGGCCTTCGCCGCGGCGCAGAAATACGACCAGGGCGAACATTGCGGCGCCGAGGCGAACGCGGCCAAGTACCTAGCGGGTGAAGCGGCGTTCAAAGCCTGCTCCAACGCCATTCAAACCCATGGCGGCATGGGCTACGCGAAGGAATTTCATGTCGAGCGGTATTTCCGCGAAATGCTGATTCATCGCATCGCACCGGTTAGCCCACAGATGATTTTAAATTACCTGGCCGAACGTGTTCTCGGTCTGCCGCGATCTTATTGAGGAGTTAATCATGTCCGCCACCAAGCTCTGGAAGTCCGGCCCTATCCCGCAACTCGTCAATGTCGACCGACTGGTCGCGATCATGGAACAACGCGGTATCGACGGTGTTGTCGCCAGCTCACACCAAAACCTCTACTACCTGTCGAGCTTGAATGCCGTCGCGCAAAAGTCTGACGAGCCGCGACCGTTCGCGGTGGTCATATCGCGGCACGCGCCCGACACGCCCATCCTGATCATGCCGGAATATTATATTGGTGCAGTGGCGCGGCAGGGCAGCTGGATCGAAGACATTCGCCCTTATCGCTCGATGATCTCGCCGATGGACCGCCCTGCTTCAGCGCGAGATATTGAGCGCTTCATCCCGCAATCCAGCTGTGATCTCGAATGGATTGCAAGCGCGCGGGACCACTATGCCGAGACAATGATCATGAGCCTAGAGAAGGCCCTCTCCGATCTAGGGCTATCGGGCAAGAAGGTCGCGTATGATGACGCCCGCCTCGGACTGCGCCTCTCCGAAAGTGTGGAAGAGGTCGCCGACGGGTTCAGCCTATTGATGTCCGCACGCAGCGTGAAGACACCGGTCGAAATTGATTTGCTGCGCGAGTCGACCGCGGTGAATCAAGCGGCGATAGAGGCGACGATCGGGCAGTATGTGCGCGGCATGACGTGGTTTGATCTGAACCATGCCTATAACGTCGCGGCCACCCAAAACGGCGGATTCGTCCACGATCCAGGCGCGCTGGTCCTCGCCAGCCCGCGCGGCGGCGACGCCTCCGTCGCTTTCACATCCGAATTCGACGACTTTGAGCTCGAACCCGGTATGCGCATCATGTTCGACTGCCACGGCACAAAGGACCTTTATTGTTGGGACGGCGGCAAGACCTGGATTATCGAAGGACAGCCGGAAGACGCGGAAACGCCCGAAGTGAAGGGCACGTGCCTGGCGATGGAGGAAATCCAAGCCGTCTTCAAGCCTGGGAAGAAGGTCAGTGAATTACAGATACTCGGGCGAGATACATTTCGAAAGGCAGGCGTTGCCGATCCGGAGTCGTGTCTATTATTTTTCCATGGCTTGGGGCTTAGTCATATGGACCAGGAAATCGGCAGCGAAGTCGAAGGCAGCGCCACCGGCGACTGGGTGCTTGACGATCAAATGGCCATCGCCATTCACTTGCTCGTCCCGGGCGGCGCCAAGGAACGGTTCTGGCTTGAGGATATCGCACTCGTGACGGGTGAAGGTGCGGATCGCATCTTTACCTGGGACCTCAACCCACAAATTGGCTAATCGATATGACAGCTGAAGAGAACGATCCCGAGCGCCGCTTCCTCCCTGAGTTCGACACGGCACTTGGTATCCGATCGAAAAACCTCGAGCAGTTACAAAATATTGGCAATCGAAACGGAAGGGCCAGGAGATGCCATCAAGGGCAGATAATGAACCGACCGAGATTCCAACTCTGCTGCCCTATCTCGCCTTGATCGACGTCGAATTGAACCCGCGGCGATTTCGGTGGCGTTTGGTGGGAACACACATCACTGGCGCTATGGGTTACGACTATACCCGTTTCTATTTCGACGAAAAATATTCCGGCCCAGCCCTTGCCGATCTGATCGCCGTGTAAGAACGCGTCCTTCAATCGAAGGCACCCATCCGACATTTCGGTCGCCCAACTTTC
>CAXAGK010000481.1:0-3291 GCA_963968305.1 uncultured Rickettsiales bacterium
CGACAGCGAGGACGACGGAGGCGTCACCCGCCCGGATATCCTTGCACGCGAGCGCGAAGGCTGTGGAGGCGCTCGCGCAGGCGTTCTCCACATTGACGACAGGCACGCCCTCGATCCCGATGGATCGCAGGGCGACTTGGCCAGGGATCATGTACTGACCTTCGAGCGCGCCTTGGGTTGCGTTGGCAAAATAAGCGGCTTCTATGGCATCGGCATCAATACCGGCATCATCGAGTGCCGCTTTGACGGCAGCGCCTGTGATATCCTTCATAGACATGTCCGGAAGCGGTCCAAACTTCGTCATACCGATGCCGACCAGATAGATATCATCCATGCTCTTGCCTCCCGTCGTATCTAAGTCCTAGTAAGGAATTTACCCCGCCACTTCGAGCTTGTCCTGGGTCTTGGTCTCGAAGTCGCCGGCATCGTGACGCTCGCGGAGCTGGCCACTGAGCTCACCGCGAACCCGATTGACCATCCGGCCGCGCCGGGCGGGCTCTCGGTTGTGTATCTCGTTGGCCCAGCGCACTACATGTGTGAAGCTCTGCACATCGAGGAATTCGGCGGCATCATACTGCCATCCCATCACCAAGCCTCCATACCACGGCCAGATCGCCATATCGGCGATGGTGTATTCGTCGCCGCATATGAATTGATTGTCGGCTAAACGCCGCTCGAGCACGTCCAGTTGACGTTTCGTTTCCATACTGAACCGGTCGATGGCGTATTCAATCTTCACCGGCGCATAAGCATAGAAATGCCCAAATCCGCCACCGAGATAGGGGGCGCTGCCCATTTGCCAAAACAGCCAGGAGAGGCATTCCGCACGCGCGGACGATTCCGTCGGCAGGAACGCGTCAAACTTCTCGGCCAGATACATCAAGATCGCGCCAGATTCGAAGACCCGGGTCGGGGTCGCCGTGCTGTGATCCATCAAGGCCGGAATTTTGGAGTTCGGATTGATGCCAACGAAACCGCTGCCGAATTGATCGCCGTCGCCGATTTTAATCAGCCACGCGTCGTACTCGGCGCCCGTGTGGCCTTGAGCCAAGAGTTCCTCCAGCAGCACCGTGACCTTCACGCCATTGGGTGTGCCCAATGAGTAGAGCTGCAAGGGATGCTCGCCGATGGGCAATTCCTTGTCGTGGGTGGGCCCGGCAATCGGGCGGTTGATATTGGTGAAGGCGCCGCCATCCTGGGCCTCCCATTTCCAGACTTTAGGAGGGTTGTATGCTGAAGAGTCGTTCATTGCGTGATCTCCGTGCGGTCGAATGCGACCCTTTGGTTTAAGCGGGTAATTTTGTGGACTGCCAAGCGACCATGCGCCATGTGCCGCCTTGGTTTTGATATATGTCTGTGAACCGGACACCGAATGAATTGGGCGTGCCTTTCGCTAGAATACTAATTTGCGCGGCACCCGTCAGAATGACTGCGTCGCCCAAATCTTGCGCCTCGACGTCGGATGCTTCTACGGAGGTGTATTCTGTAGCGCCGGATTCCATGGCAGCGATCAGGCTGTCCTTGGTGTCCAGGCGCGCCGAGGAATGGGTGTAGACCAAATCCTTACACAGTAAATTCTTTAGTTTGGCGACATCTTTGTCGACCATTGCCTGCATACGTTCTTTATCAAGCGCTATAATTCGGGCACCGTTTTCGCTCATGGTATTTCTCCGTTCGTTCGATTTTGTCGGCATTATTCGGCGGCTTCCGGCGTGGGGATGTGGGTGGCATTTAGTCCGCTTTCCAACATGTCGTCCATGGCACCGTCTTCCATCTCGATTTGCAACGCCATGTTGATTTTATTGAACATGCTGGCGAGGTTCGCGCGCATGGTTATGGCGACCAGTTCGCGATCACTGAAATAAGCCGCCATTTTCTCATAGATTTTGTCGCGGATGCCCCAAGGACGCTCGATAGCTAATCGCACATAATCGCGCACTAGTTTTTCTTTTGCATTGAGGCCCGGCGGGTTCGGCTCCAGGATGTTCTCCAGTGTCTCCGTATCCATCCCTAGTTCGACCGCGCGGTTCGAGTGATGGACCGTGCAATAGGGGCACTCGTTCACCTTGGAGACGGTAACGACGATGATCTCGACCAGACGTGGCGGTAGGATTTCCTTAGCGCGGAATTTGGCGCCAATTCCGAATATGAGTTCCGCAATCTCCGGGCAATTGAAATAGTGTGGCGGCAAATTGGCGTTGCGGGCAAATGCCTGCTCGATATTGACGAAGGAGTCCCGGTATTCCTCGGGTATTTCGTCGGCGCCTAGTTTATTTACACGGGCCATCGGAAGCGCTCCTGAATTTCCGTCGTCTCGGGAATGACAGTTTATAGACGCTCTTCGCTACTCTGCAGCTGCCGTCGAGCGGTTGGTACCGAAGCCGACACTGGAGCCCAATAACGCGGCTGGAAGCTTTAAATCTTCCTGCCAAATTAGCGATTCCATGAAGAGATGGAGTGGCTGATCCTGCACCGTCAACTCGTAGACGTATTCGTCATAGGAGGCGTGGTTGTGGGTCGCCCATCCAGGTGCGGAGAGCATTAAATCTCCCGCCTTCCATTCGTAAACCTTTCCTTCGACCGTGCTGCGGCCTTCGCCCTCGAAATAGTAGTTGATTGCGGCGGACGTGTGCCGGTGCGGCCGGTCGACGATCTTTGGCGGGCGAATGGTGATGGTCGCGAAGAAACTCGGTGTACAGCCGTTAAAGCGTGTCGTCATTGGGTTGTACATCATGTAGAGGCGGCGTCCGACATAATCCTTTCCGAGCGCCTCCAGTTTAACGAGATGTTCTTTCACCTCTTCCCAGGGCCAATGCAGGGCTTTGGATTCGACCGACTGCGGATTGATCAGTACCTCATAGGGCATCAACCAGGCACCTTCTTCGTTCAGCTGGAAGGTGCCATAGGGGCTGTTCGATTTGGGATCCTCACGGCCTTTTTCTTCGCCGCGGTCTTCTTCGACCGCTGCCATCACTGGCGGGTTCTCATCCGCGGTGTAGACATTGAGGCGCTGGAGCAACGGAATGTTGGAATAGGTAAGGCGTGCCTGGACCTTATCCGTGTCATTCACGTGCCGGTAGGCCGTGTAGGAGGGGTGATTGACCACGTGATACTGGCCGTATTTGATCTTCTTGCCGGCGATTTCCGTAAAACCACTGCCCTTGATGCAGAAGTTCACTTCCGTCGCGTTGTGTCGGAACAAACGTGACTGCTCGCCTGGGCGCAGGACATCGAGGCTGACGCGGATGCCGGGCGCTAAGCCGAGGCTCGATTCCTCGGCGCGGGGATGAG
>CAXAGK010000482.1:0-3272 GCA_963968305.1 uncultured Rickettsiales bacterium
CGTTGAATGAAGTCGCCATCCTGGTGCGCGCCAGTTTCCAAACCCGGGAATTTGAGGAGCGGTTCATTACCCTTGGCGTGCCCTATAGGGTCATCGGCGGGCCCCGCTTCTACGAGCGGGAGGAAATTCGGGATGCCATTGCCTATTTGCGCGTGGTGCGGCAACCGGACGACGATTTGGCGTTGGAACGCATCATTAATAAACCGGCACGCGGCATCGGCAAAACGACGATGCAAATCTTGCACGAGATCGCCCGTGCCACCCGCCGCTCGCTGTATTCATCTGCACTCGACATTCTAGCGACCGACGAATTACGCCCGCAGGCGAAGCGCGCGCTTGCCACCATCATCGACGATTTCGAACGCTGGCGTCGGATGACGGAGAATGCGCACCACACGGAAGTGGCCGAGACGATCCTCGACGAGTCGGGATATACCGATTTGTGGCAAGCGCGGATCAAGAAACAGGCGGACGCGGCGGGGCGGCTGGAAAACTTGAAAGAACTCATCTCAGCCATGGAAGAGTTCGAATCACTAGCCGGTTTCATGGAGCATGTCAGCCTTGTCATGGAGAATGCAGAACGCAGTCAGGAGGAAATGGTTAGCCTGATGACGCTACACAGCGCGAAAGGTTTGGAATTTGATGTCGTGTTCCTGCCAGGATGGGAGGAAGGATTGTTCCCACATCAACGCGCACTCGATGAAAGCGGCATGGACGGCCTGGAGGAAGAACGTCGCTTGGCCTATGTCGGCATTACCCGAGCCCGCCGCCGCATTGACATCTCCCACGCCTCCAACAGGCGCATACACAATCTTTGGCAAAACTCTGCCCCATCGCGATTTATAAACGAACTGCCGAAAGACCAGGTCGATATGATCAGCGAGGTCAGCGAGTATGGCGGGTACGGCAATTTCGGTGGCCTGAGCGATGACGGGGGCGGTTGGGCGACCAGCACCGTGGGCGGACCCGGCTGGCAACGCTTCCAGAGCCGCCGCAATCAACCGACAACGATTGAGGGCACGGCTGTGCCAGCTGGCGGCTCCGATAGTTTCGAGCCCGCAGATCGGTGCTTTCATCAGAAATTCGGCATGGGCACGATCGAAGTCGTCGACGGTGATCATTTGACCATCGAATTCGACAATGCCGGGACCAAACGGGTCATGGCACAATTCGTCGCCAAACCTTGATGAAGCTAACGAGGAAGACATGACCGGAATTTTCGGATGGACGCTCGTCGTCGAAGTCCCAAAAGAAGCCGTCGATATTTTTGACCAAGCTTTCAGTCCGATTGCTGTCGCGACTTCGAGCTTCGAGACCAGCGACCCCAGCATTTGGCGGATGGAGGCGTTCTCTGTCGAACGTCCGGACGAGATGGCGGTCGTCGGCGCGGTCGCACTCGCCGCCGAGATCGCGGGCATACCGGAACCGACGGTCCATGCGTCGGCACTACCAGACATCGATTGGGTATCAGAGAACCAGAAATCATTTCAACCGATCATCGCTGGTGGTTTTTTTGTCCATCCCACGCATTATGACGGTGAGGTTCCGGCGACCGCGACCACACTCGCGATCGATGCGGGACCGGCGTTCGGGACCGGCTCCCACGGCTCCACCAAAGGCTGCTTGCTGGCGCTCGATTGGCTGTCGCGCCGCCCCCCCGTGGGTAACATCCTCGACCTCGGGTGTGGGTCCGGCATTCTCGCCCTCGCCATGGCACGCCGCTGGGGCCGAAAGGTACTGGCCGCCGATATCGATCCCGACTCGGTCGCGACGACACGAGGCAACGCCGTGCTCAATAATGCGTCTCATTTGGTGCGATCGGTCCGCAGCAATGGCGTGATAAGTGGCGCGGTCAAACGCAATGGCCCTTACGGCTTGATCGTCGCCAATGTCTTGGCCCGACCTATTATTGACATGGCGCAAGATATCAAAGGTGTCCTCCGCCCGGGCGGCACGCTCATACTTGCGGGATTTACCGAAAATCAGGAAAATTCCGTGCGCGCCGCTTATCAACGTCGAGACTACCATCTCGCCCGAAAGGAGGGTTCGGACGGATGGACGACCTTTGTCCTGACGCGCTTTGGGGGGAAGAGGTAAGCAGCGCGCACGTTAATCATGATTTTGCGCCTTATCTCGCAATTTTTTAAATGAAAACATCTCATCACAGCCATGCATTATACGCATGGCTCGCCTTCAACCTTCCTGCTTTCCTTTAGCCTTGCGGTCACCCACGTGCATCCCTAGCTTTACGCCCTTCACGGGTGTCTAGGGACTTAACGGAAAATGGCGGCAAACATGGACTATGCAGGCGATGACGCACTCTCCGCACACTTGTCAGCCGTCGGTGCCGACGGCAATATCGCGGCTGTCCGCGCCCTGATCGCAGGTGTCGTCGGCGCATCATCGGCGGATGACGCGTGGATGCAACTCGTCACGCCTCATCTCAACGATACCGTTCGCGAACAACTCTCGGCCCTCCGCGATCAAATCGCCGGCGAGAAGCAGGTCGATTTCGGTGTTCGTCCGAGCACGGACCGCGTCGACAAGCTGCGCGAACAGCTCGCGAAGGACGGCTTGAATGGGTTCATCGTGCCCCGCACGGACGAGCATCAAGGTGAATTCGTCGCTCCACGCGCCGAGCGTTTGCGTTGGTTGACAGGTTTTTCCGGCTCAGCCGGTCTCGCCATCGTCTTAAAAGACGCCGCCGCCATCTTCATCGACGGGCGCTATACGCTGCAAGTTCGCCAACAAACCATCACCGAGACGTTCGAGCCGCATCACTTAATCGAATCTCCCGCTGATAAATGGATTTCCGCGACACTCCCGGATGGCGGGCGGCTCGGCTACGATCCCTGGCTGCACGCACAAAGCTCGATCGACAAATACGCCAAGGCCGCCGAAAAGGCGGGCGGCGAATTGGTTGCCGTCACCCATAATCCCCTCGACGCGGTGTGGGACGATCAACCGGCAGCACCGATTTCGCCCATCGTCCCCCATGACATCAGCTATGCGGGTAAATCCTCCGCCGACAAGCGGCAGAAGCTTGCCGCATCCCTGGCCGAGGACGGTATCGATGCCGCCATCCTGACACTTCCAGATTCGATTGCCTGGTTGTTGAACGTGCGCGGCAGCGACGTCCAACACACACCACTTCCACTGTCCTATGCGGTGCTTCACGACAACGGCTCGGTCGATTGGTTCGTCGATCAGCGGAAGCTATCGCCGGGCCTGACCGAAACCTTGGGCAATGCGGTGGCGGTACAACCACTCGC
>CAXAGK010000483.1:0-3269 GCA_963968305.1 uncultured Rickettsiales bacterium
TATACGCAATGAGATTAGCGGGTCCCGCGAGTCGATACCGGCGGCAATCATTAAACCAAGCCCTCCCGCCAGCGAGAACTTTCCCACATCGCCGGCGAACGCGTACGTCCCAAGTGCCGCGCGACGCGGACCGTTGGCATAAGCCGTCGAGATAATGGATGCGCTGAGAGGATGCTGAACGGAGCTTCCCATACCGACTAGAAACAGAAAGACCAGCAAGGCGATGAAACCGCTCGACAGTCCGAGTCCTATATAGGCGAGTCCGGCGATGGCTGTACCAAGCACCAGAAGATTGCGCTCACCCAACCGTTCGGAGAGCAACCCGGCCGGTAATTGAAAGATCGCCAAGGCGGCTCTGTGCGCCCCCCGGATCAACCCAATCTCAGCGAAGGAGAGATTAAATGTCTCCTTCAAGAGTGGCAGTAAGACATAGAGAATATCCGAAATCCCGTCGTGAACCGCATGTAAGCCGCAACAGGCGGCGAGCGTTTTTCGGGGTCGGGTCAGGATCATTGGCATCTCAAGTAACAGTTCGGCTAAAAAATAGCGTGAAACCGGACCTCATGCCATAGCTGGCACAGCGCTTGCGCCGCTACCTCCTTGAGGATTGCCGGAGACGGCAAGGATGGAAGATGAGGAGAAATAACATGCTGAATATACTAGGTTTATATTGGCGAAGAAGCTTAACCCTAATTGCCGTGACGATGGCAGTTTTTGCCGCGTCCAGCAATACGGTGCCGGTTGTGGCCTATTCCGCTGAAAATTCGGCCAATGTACCGGAGGCCTTTCTCTTGCGATGCCGGGCGCGCGGTCTCGATGCCAAGACTTGCCGGGAAGGTTTCACCAGAGCCAAACAAACAAAAGGCCTCGATAACGCCCGGGCAATGATGTCAAAATGTCGGTTGACCGGGCGCAATGCGCAAACCTGCCAAAGACTGATCAACGCATCCTTCAAGTCGCCAAATTCGCGAATGGTGAACAAAGTGAAGGCCCATTGCCTACGCAACAACATCAAGAAAAACCAATGTCGCGCGTTGATTGCCGATAAAATGGGCGGCGGTAACGACCAGTCTCAAAGACTGATGGCCCGGTGTACCGCAACTGGTCTCAATCAATTGGAATGCAAAAATCGCATGGATGTCGCTACCAGACGGCTCGGTAGTCGCTAGACCCTAATCGGCGGCGTCTTTGACGTCGCTACGTGCGGCGACATACATATCGAGCGCCTGAGACAGCGTCCGGCTTGTATCCACTGTCTCCCGAGTTTCCGCCGAGATCGGCGTGCGATCGGCCAGCGCCATCATATCGGCGGCGCCTTGATGGAATTTCGGCGTGACGCCAGCATCCGCAAAGGTCGCCGAAATCTCGTGCATCTCACCTAACCAGCGCGCCGCATCCAAAGGAATACGTGGAATCATCCGCTCCATCGCCGTTAACATCGCCGGTTGGCTCTGGCGCAACTCTTCCAAATAATCCTCCGTCAATCCCATCGCATGGGCAGTGGTTAGGACAGCGGAATGCAGCGAGAATGTCCCCTTGGTCGAGCTCGCGTAGACCATCTTGATGCCGGACGCTCGACCGACCTCCTCACCGATATTGCGGATGACCATTCCCTTGCCGTCTAATTCCTGGACGACGGACGTATCGGGACCGCTGACATAGAGCCGAGTGCCGCCATTCTCCGCTACTGGATTGTTACCAATAATCCCGCCGTCGATATAAAGCGCTCCGGCCCGCGCAATTTCAGCCCCCACCTTCTCCGTGGTGCTGGGCGCGATCGCATTGCAATCGACATAGGGAGGTGTGCTGCCGGCTGCGATCATCGCGTCCGCGAAAACCCTTCCCTGATCGATGGCGTTCTCCGGCGGCAGGATCGAGAGAACCAGATCAGCCTGCCTCGCCACTTCCTCGAACGATCCTAAATCCTCGATCTGCGCTTTCGCGGCCAAGCCCTTAGTACGGTCACTGCGCCCGGAGAGGTTGGTGACAACGCGAAAACCATTTTCCCGAAAGGCTATGGCACAGCCGTGCCCCATGTCGCCCGGCATCAAGATCGCAAGTGTTTCCACGGTCATCTTGTCATCCTTTAAATGTCATTGCGGCGCAGATAGTCGAGCACGTTATCCAATGGCTCCACATCGCCAAATTTCGCATCAATATCGAACAGGTTCCACTCAACTGCGCCTCTGATGCGGTCGCCGACGCACTCGCGCACGACGATGGGCCGGAACCCTTCCGCGATGGCGTCCTCAGTCGAATGGCGCACGCAAGCGCACATGGTTACACCGGTCACAATCACCGTGTCGACGCCAATGGATTGCAGGTAACTGGAGAGGTTTGTGCCGTGAAAGGCGCTCGCCTTTTTCTTTACGATCACCTGTTCGGTTGGCAGGGGTGCGATACGATCGTCGATGGCAACGGCATCGCTGCCCAATTTCAGTTCTTCGACGGGGATCTTCTCTTTCCAAAGACCCATATCAGAATTCTCACTTTCCGTGTCGGCATAGGCCGTCGTGGTGTAGACGACGGGAATGCCTTTTGCCCGCGCCGCATCCAACAGCTTTTGGACGCCCGGAATAATCGTGTCCATCCCGTCGCAGGTAAAAGCGTGCCCTTCCCGCGTCCAGGCATTGGCGAGATCGATGATCAGCAAGGCCGGCTTCTTACCGTAGCCGATGCGGCGGGCAAACCCGCGATCCGCATAAAGCTCGGAATCGGCGGCGAAAATTTTATCAAGGGCTTCCTGGAATTCGTCGGGCATTTGTCTCTCAATCTCGCGGTTATCACGGATAGAGGAAAGATATGAGGGAATAACCTGAAATAGCCAGCTTGTCGCACCATTCATTCCGGATAGCTCACTTCAAAAGAAAGGAATTACCCCATGAGCCTTTATCCGCCGCCAAAAGACGTTGAGACGGAAGTCTGGACGGAAATACCGGACAAGTTCAAAAAAGAGAGCATGCGCACCCCTTGGGTTGCCGCCAACAAATTTGGACACGACCCGCATTCCTTTCTTGAAGGTCCCTCTTTCGACCGGGACGGCAATCTCTATGTGGTCGACATTCCTTTCGGTCGCGTGTTTCGTATTTCACCCGACAAGGAATGGACTCTGATTACGGAATACGACGGCGAGCCGAATGGCCTGAAAATCCATAAGGACGGCCGCATCTTCATTGCCGATTACAAGAACGGTATTCTGCAGCTCGATCCAAATAGCGGCACCGTGACACCGTATTGCGAACGCTGGCGGGTCGAGAGTTTCAAGGGCG
>CAXAGK010000484.1:0-3259 GCA_963968305.1 uncultured Rickettsiales bacterium
CGCCGCGCATTGGATACAGTGAGTGAGGAGACGCGGGAAGGCGACGACAATGTGAAGAATCTCGTGCTGGGCATCGAGATGGTCGAAAAGGAATTACTGACCGCCTTCGAACGTCAGGGCGTTTCCAAAGTCGATCCGCTCGGTGAGCCGTTCGATCATAATTTTCATCAACCGATGTAGGAAAAACCGGAGACGGAATACCCCAACGGGACGGTCGCCGAAGTGATGCAGACGGGATACGTCATGCATAAACGGTTGCTGCGTCCGGCAATGGTGGCGGTCGCGAAGGGCGGAGGCGAGGAAAAAGACCCGCTGAGCGAGGTAGACCCCGTGGATACCACCGCCTAGAAAACCGTCCTGCTGATTAAATCAAATCAGAGGCTGGATTGTGCGCAGCGTATATAGCTTTCGCGGCGTCCGACTCAGAGACCGCGTAGCAATAGGCGCATCCATGCGGACATGTGTCGTAGGCCCCGATATCCCGTGACGCATGACAGAGGCAGTCGGGACGATTTCCTTTGATTGGCGCAGACAACGCTTGGCCGGATAAATTCGACAATCGTGCGGCGTCTATGCAGGCTGCAGGCTCAGCACCGCCGACCACGAACATCGCCTGACTGCATACCGTCAGTCGCATGCCATGTTCGCCCGCGATGCCGGTGAGCGCGGCCACCAGGTCGAGACTTTCTTCCTGATCGGGCTCACGCCACTCAAAACAGAATTGCTGCGCTGCCGCGCCAATATTTTTCCGGGTCTTGCGGTAGGAGTACATGAACGAGATCGTGACTTCATTCGTCGAGTGTTGGAGTTGCTCTGCGATGTGGCGAAAATTATCCAGATGCCAGGAGATCGGCGTCAACGTAGTGACCACAATCGGGTCGTAGCGCCAAACAACAGAAAATGGCCCGAACATGTGGGCGGTGTTCTGTATATCGGCTATGGCGCGTTCGGTCGCCACGACGCTGCGTTCCAGCGCGTGGGGGTAGCCCGTCACGGTATATTGCACGTAGAACGGCGCGCTTTCAGCGATCGCCCGCAGATAGCCCGCAAAGGGCGCAAGGTTGCGCGTCCAGAGCACAAAGCCTTCGATATCCTCGCGCTTCAGGGAAACCGTGTAGGGTTTTCGGTTCCATGGATTGACCGCCCGGCATTCCCCTGCGTCCAGTCGGCGCATGAACCAATCCCCATAAAATGCAGGGATATCCGTTCGATAACTGGCCGAAATGATCATTATGATGCTCGTTTTCTGTTGCAAACCGCGTATTTGCGAATAATTTGCGTCGCCTGTGGTTCTTGTAGTCGCTCCAACCCGATCTTATATAGCCGGAAGCTAGGCATGACACTGTCGTGCTGCGTGTTGACGGAGATTATGAGCCGGGGCCGCAAGTCGGGCCGGCCGATCTCGCCGAGCGATAGGACAAAAAAAGGTTAAGCAAATGAGCAAAGTAATCGGTATCGACCTGGGTACGACGAATTCGTGCGTCGCCGTAATGGAAGGGGCGCAGCCTAAGGTCATCGAAAGTTCTGAAGGCTTCCGGACGACGCCTTCGATGGTTGCATTCACTGAATCGGATGAACGCCTCGTCGGACATTCGGCGAAACGCCAAGCGGTCACCAATCCGGAGAGCACATTCTTCGCCATCAAGCGCCTCATTGGACGCCGCTTTGAGGACAAAGAGACGAAGCGGGATATGGAACTCGTTCCCTATAGCATCATCGAAGGCGAGAACGGCGACGCCTGGGTCGAATGCCGGGGAACCAAATATGCGCCGAGCCAAATCAGCGCCTTCATCTTGCAAAAGATGAAAGAGGACGCAGAAAGCTATCTCGGCGAGACCGTCAGCCAGGCCGTCATCACGGTGCCGGCCTATTTCAACGATTCCCAGCGCCAGGCAACGAAAGACGCCGGCAAGATCGCTGGCCTCGAAGTGCTGCGGATCATCAACGAGCCGACCGCTGCTGCTCTCGCGTACGGGTTGGAGAAAAAAGGCGTGGGCGTGATCGCGGTCTATGATCTGGGCGGCGGCACCTTCGATGTGTCCGTGCTGGAGATTGGCGACGGCGTGTTCGAAGTGAAGTCGACTAACGGCGATACGTTCCTCGGTGGTGAGGATTTCGATCAATACATCATCGATTATCTCGCGGCCGAGTTTCAAAAAGAGAACGGTATCGACCTCCGCAAAGATAAACTGGCGCTACAGCGCCTGAAGGAAGCTGGCGAGAAAGCGAAGATCGAGCTTTCCAGCGCAGTCGAGACTGACGTCAATCTGCCTTTCGTGACGGCCGATCAATCGGGCCCGAAGCACCTCAACATGAAACTCACCCGCGCCAAGCTAGAAGCCTTGGTCGACGAGTTGGTGAAGCGGACCATCGAGCCGTGCAAGAAGGCGTTGAAGGATGCCGGTTTGAAGGCGAGCGAGATCGATGAAGTGATCCTGGTAGGCGGCATGACCCGCATGCCGAAGATCAGTGAAACAGTGAAGCAATTCTTCGGCAAGGAACCGCACCGCGGCGTCAATCCGGACGAGGTTGTCGCCATGGGTGCGGCAATTCAGGCCGGCGTGTTGCAAGGTGATGTGAAAGATGTCCTGCTGCTCGACGTGACGCCGCTGTCGCTGGGCATCGAGACATTGGGCGGGGTCTTTACCCGATTGATCGATCGCAATACGACGATCCCGACCCGCAAAGGCCAGACCTTCTCGACGGCGGAAGACAATCAGACCGCCGTGACCATCCGCGTCTTCCAAGGTGAGCGTGAGATGGCGGCTGACAATAAAGTGCTCGGCCAATTCGATCTGGTCGGCATTCCTTCGGCCCCGCGCGGTATGCCGCAGATCGAAGTCACCTTCGATATCGACGCCAACGGTATTGTGAATGTATCGGCGAAGGACAAGGCGACCGGCAAGGAACAGCAAATCCGCATTCAAGCTTCGGGCGGTCTGAGTGATACGGATATTAATCAGATGGTCCAGGATGCGGAAGAGCACGCGGCTGACGATCAAAAGCGCAAGGAACTGGTCGAAGCGCGCAACACCTCGGACAGTCTGATCTACTCCACTGAAAAGACGTTGGAGGAATACGGCGATCAGATTGGCGAAGAAGACAAGATGCAGATCCAGACCGACTTAGATGCGCTGAAGGAAGCCATCAAGGAAGAGGATGTAGAGGACATAAACGCGAAAACTGAAGCGTTGAGCAAGTCGTCCATGAAACTCGGCGAAGCCATGTACAAGGCGAGCCAGGAAGCTGGCGACAATGC
>CAXAGK010000485.1:0-3219 GCA_963968305.1 uncultured Rickettsiales bacterium
ATCGTAATCTCCCCTAACTGGAACTAAATAGTGGCCCAGCTTTAGGGGGGAAGGAGACGGCGTTCTCAAGCGCGGATATCGTCAACGCGGTTGAAACGGTCGGCAATACCTATCTCAACAACCGTCACAGCGGGGAGCGGTTCATTGAAACTTACAACCGTCTCAGCGAGGCGCCTTTCAAGGAGGCTCTTTATGGTACTGCTTAAAGATGGACAAACCTCAAATGACACATGGCAGCATCTGAATGACGATGACACGCTACCCTCCGGCCCCATCATTGTAAGTGTCACTCGTTGGCACCGGGACCGAGCATCGCTAGCCGCACGCAATATGCCACTCGGGCTCCAGCTCGATGCGGGGGCGGAGCCGGCGAAATTGGCCGACGACCTGCATCGATTCTCGGTGATTTGCCTTCAATTCGATAGTTTTACCGACGGCCGTCCTTACTCACAGGCATGTTGCTGCGCGAACGGTACGGATATCGCGGCGAACTGCGGGCGAGAGGTGACATCCTGCGAGATCAGTTTGATTTCATGCGGCGCTACGGTATCGATGCGCTGGAGATCACAAAGGAAGCGGACGTTCTCGCCTGGCAAGACGCCGTCGCGGAGATTGACATCTATTATCAACCCACTGGTGACACTCGGCCGACTATCGCCATGTACCGTCGCGGTGCAGCCGCGAGTTATCCAATCTGAGTAACCAACGTGAAGCGGCGCCCAAAGGGCACTGCAGATCTCGATTCCGGAAACTTTGACTTAAACTTTCCAGGTATGTCCTTGGCGCAGCAATGTGTTCAAGTCAGCGTCCGACGACTTCGCCTTGGCCGCATCGATCTGAGCGTAGACTGCCGTATCGTAGCTAGTCGACGGATTACAATAGACGACGCCGAGTGCGACTGGGAAGCTGGGCGGATCCATGCTGCAGAGCATCATCGCCAGCATCTTGTTGGTCTCATCATGGACGAGGATATCGTCTTCAGTAATGCCATTCTCGCCAATGATGACGACTTCGAGCTCGGCGAGGCCCGCCTTCATGCGCAGGCCTTTTTCGCTGTCCTTACCGAAGATCAGCGGCTTGCCGTGCTCAACATGGACCTGCATATCAGCAGCCACGGACTTGTCGGTGAAATGCTTAAAGACGCCGTCGTTGTAGACGATGCAATTCTGGAAGATCTCGACGAAGGATGCGCCCTTATGCTCATGCGCGCGCGACAAGACGCCTGGCATATGCTTTTGCAATGTATCGACGGTACGTGCCACGAACCGAGCGCCACTGCCAAGCGCAAAGCTACCCGCATTCAGTGGCGTGTCGACCGAGCCCATCGGCGTCGACGGCGACCGGGTGCCGACCCTAGACGTCGGTGAGTATTGCCCCTTCGTCAGACCGTAGATTTCGTTGTTGAACAATAGGACCTGCAAATCGACGTTGCGCCGTAACAAGTGCAACATGTGATTGCCGCCAATAGACAGGCCGTCACCGTCGCCGGAGACGACCCAAATGTCGAGCTCCGGATTGGCCAGCTTCACGCCGGTCGCGATCGCGGCGGCACGGCCGTGGATCGTATGGAAGCCATAGGTCGAAAGGTAATACGGAAAGCGCGCGGCGCAGCCAATACCGGAGACAAACACCGTGTTCTCGCGGGAGACGCCCATTTGCGCCAGAGACGAGCGAACCCCTTTAACAATGGCGTAATCACCACATCCTGGGCACCAGCGAACCTCTTGATCGGACGTGAAATCTTTCGCCGTCAGCTTTTCGGTTGTTGCGATATCATTCATATCAGCTTCCCAATACATCGTTGATGGCGGTTTCGATTTCGGAAATCTTGAACGGCTTACCTGTGATTAGGTTAAACCCTTCTGCCGGCACCAAATACTGATCCCGAAGGACGGTCTTGAGTTGACCCGTGTTCATTTCCGGCACCAACACTTTGTCGAACCGGCTGAGCAAGTCGCCGAGGTTGCGCGGCAATGGCCAGAGATGGCGCAAATGAATGTGCGAGACCGCAAGGCCGCGCTCGCGGGTGTTCGCCACCGCCCGGCTAATCGGACCATATGTCGAGCCCCAGCCGACAACCACGAGCTGCCCGGAATCGCCACCCTGTGCGATCTCTTGCAGTGGGATATCGTTGGCGATGTTTTCAATCTTATTCTTCCGCACCATCGTCATTTGATGATGGTTGTCGGGATCGTAGGAGATATGACCGCTATTGTATGCTTTCTCGAGACCGCCGATACGGTGCTCCAATCCCGGCGTGCCGGGCTTGACCCACGGGCGCGCCAAGGTCTTGTCGTCCCGCATATAGGGATGAAAGCCCTCGGTTTCTTCGTGATACTCCACCGGGAAGGCTTCATAGGTCGAGAAATCGGGGATCATCCACGGCTCGGCCGCATTGACGATATAGGTATCGCTGAGGACCATGACCGGCGTCATGTACTTTGTCGCCAAGCGTACCGCCTCGATACCGACCTCGAAACAATCGGCGGGTGAACGGGCGGAAATAACCACCAGCGGGCTGTCGCCGTTGCGACCATAAATCGACTGATAGAGATCGGATTGTTCGGTCTTCGTCGGCATGCCGGTCGAGGGTCCCGCGCGTTGCGAGTTCACGATGATCATCGGCAGTTCGGTCATCACCGCGAGGCCGATGGCTTCGCCTTTAAGGGCAATACCCGGACCTGAACTTGATGTAATGCCGAGTGACCCCGCATAAGACGCGCCAAGCGCGGCGCCGACAGCGGCAATTTCGTCCTCTGCCTGGAATGTCACGACATCAAAATTCTTCAGGCTCGCCAGGGAATGCAAGAGACCCGAGGCCGGCGTAATCGGATATGAACAGAAAACAAGATTGGTTTCGGCCAATTTACTACCCGCCGTCAGACCCCATGCCATGGCATCGGTACCGGTCACATTACGATACTCGCCCGCTGGCAGCTCAGCCGACGGCACGACATAACTACCGATCTCGCCCATCTCCGCCGTTTCGCCAAAGGCGTGTCCGGCGTTCAATGCGCTGATATTCGCTTGGGCGATCTTCGGCAGCTTCGCGAATTTCTCGTTCAGCCATTTAACGGTCCCCGCGCGTTCACGACCATAAAGCCAATAAACGAGACCCAGGGTCCAAAAGTTCTTACAGCGCAGTCCCTCTTTTGAAGTAACCTCGAATTCCTTAACGGATTCGAGGGTCAATTTCGAGATGTCGATTTTGACGACGCG
>CAXAGK010000486.1:0-3216 GCA_963968305.1 uncultured Rickettsiales bacterium
CGCTCTGCGCTGCCCGCAAGACGACGGCATCATCAAGCTGGCAAACGCCTGGATTCGCGATTTGCAGACCACCGGTGAAGATTGCCTCGCCGTGAATGTGTGGACACCAGACCTGAATGCCAATGCCAAGCGGCCGGTCATGGTTTGGTTGCATGGCGGGGGCTATTTCCGAGGTTCCGGCGGCGCGCCCGGGCTCGATGGCAGCAATCTCGCCAACGCAGGCGACTTCGTCGTTGTGACCTTGAACCATCGCCTGAACACATTCGGCTACACTTGGTTCGGCGATGCAGACGAGCGTTTCGCCGATGCAGGCAACGCTGGGATGCTGGATATCGTGCAAGCACTTGAATGGGTGCAAGACAATATCGGTGCGTTCGGCGGTGATGCCAGCAACGTCACCATCTTCGGCCAGTCCAGCGGCGGCTCGAAAGTCGCGGTGATGATGGCCACACCGCGGGCCAAGGGCCTGTTCCATAAAGCCATTATCCAGAGTTCCTCCTCCCACCTGCAATTGGCGACGCAGGAAAACGCCGCGCGCTCGACCCACGCCTTACTGAAAGCCCTTGATCTTGAAGGACAAGGGCCAGAAGCAGTCCAAAAAGTACCGGCGGGAGCGCTTCTCAAAGCGTATAATACCGCCGTCAAAACCCGGAACGGTAACGACAGTTTCCGCCCCTTAGTCGATGGGCGGACAATCCTCAATCATCCGTTCGATCTATCGGCTCCGGACCTCGCGAGCGACATTTCCATGATGGTTGGCTCTTGCGAGACGGAAAAATCCTTCTACGACATAACTGTCGAGCCCGATAAACTGGCCTTGAACGAAGATCAACTCCACGCCCAGATCGCGCGCTTCGTCGGTGTCGATGCGGAACAGGCGGCAGCGCTCATCGCTGGGTATCGGGATGGTCGCCCCGGCCTGAACGGCCGTGATACCTACAACCTCATCACCAGCGATCATATGTACCGGCGCAACGATGTGGAGGCGGCGGAGCGCAAAGTGAAGCAAGGCGGTGCGCCCGCCTATCTCTATGAGTTTACGTGGAAGACGCCGGTGCTCGGTGGCATTCTGAAATCACCACACACGCTCTGCATCCCGTTTGCCTTCGGCAATATCGAACTGGCGCGGGATTTCGTCGGCGAAGGTCCAGAACAGGAAGCACTCCAAGAGAAGGTCCTGGGTGCCTGGGTCGCCTTTGCCCGGACCGGCAACCCAAATCATGGAGGGCTCGCCGAATGGCCAGCCTTTAATTTGGAAACGCGACCGACGATGGTCTTCGATAACGACACCAGGGTTGAGAACAATCCGAAGTCAGAAGACCTTGCCCGGATCAATGCCTGCCCGCGCTTTATCTCCGACGCGCAGTGGCCGGAGCCCGAAGCCCCGTGAATTTCGCCTGTGTACGTGCCGGACTAATTGTCGCGGCACTGATATTCCCATGCGTCTCCACGGCGGAAGAAGACCGCGTATGGCCGCGCGGCACCTATACCGTGCAGATAGGGACCGACCGGATCGCCAATACGGACCGCCACTACACCAACGGCATTCGATTTGCCTGGATTTCTGACCGGCACGAAAACGGTCCGGACTGGAGCAAGGACCTGCTGGAGATGCTCTACCCCTTCGCTGACCTTCGCGCGGGGCGGGTGGGAGAAACGGCCGCCGGAAGCCACGAAGTGCGGGGCAAGACTCTTCGTATTATCGGCTACGGCAATATCGGTAGCCAGATCGCCGTTCTCGCTGAATCCATGGGACTGCGCGTAATCTATCACGACCACACAGACAAACTGCGCCACGTCAATGCAGAGCCCGCCGCCTCAATCGATGATCTCCTTACCCGCAGCGATATCGTCACCTTGCACGTACCAGAGACACCGGCGACCGACCGCATGATTGGTGCTGCGGAGATCGCCCGCATGAAAGACGGCGCATTCTTGATCAACAATTCGCGGGGCACCGTCGTCGATCTCGACGCCCTGGCGACAGCATTGCAAAGCAGGAAACTCGGCGGGGCGGCGATCGACGTCTTCCCAGTCGAACCGTTTCACCTCGCCTCTGCAAGGTGCACCAAACGTCATCCTGACGCCGCATGTGGGCGGCTCCACGGAAGAAGCCCAAGAGCGTATCGGCGAAGAGGTCACCCGCAAATTAATCGAGTATTCCGATGTGGGATCGACCGTGGGTGCCGTGAACTTTCCACAAGTACAGCTCTCCCCTCGGCCAGATCGAATACGCTTTATTCAGGTGCAACGGAACAAGCCCAGCGAACTCGGTAAATTGAACGAAGTTTTTGCCCTACACGACGTCAACATCGCCGCCCAGCATTATCAGACCGACGGCGAAATCGGCTATGTCGTTCTGGACACCGACGGTGTGCGCACCGATGCGGAAGACATTCTACGCGATATTCGCGGGCTTTCCGGCACCATTCGCGCACGGGTGCTGAATCAGCCGTCTTAGTCCTCCAATTGTCATTCCCGCGCAGGCGGGAATCCAGAATTATAGCACCGAGCAACTAGGTTCCTGCCAACGTGGGAATGACGGCCTCTGCTTGTAATCCATCGGGCAAAACTGGACCACCCTCCAATCGGCATTAGGTTGAAAGAAAGGGACACAACCGACCGATTGGAGAGCCGCGCATGGCCCGCATGGACTACGTTGATGCCGACGCCGCGAACGACCGCGTACAAGAGCTACTGAGCAAACTCAACCACAAGAATATTTTTCAGATGCTGGCGCATTCACCTTCACATTTCGAAACCTATGTCCGCATGGGTAACGCCATTCGATTCAAGGGTGAACTCGACTCCGGTCTGCGGGAGCTGGCGATCACACGGGCGGGTATTCTGTGCAAATCCGACTACGAGGTCATCGCTCACAAACGGATCGGCAAAGGCGTCGGATTGGAAGACGCAAAGATTGTCGCACTTGAGGAAGGTGCGGAGGCCAATGCCTATTCCGATCTGGAGAAAGACGTGCTGCGCTTCACCGACGAAGTGGTCACAACAGATAAGGTATCGGACGAACTGTTCGAACGGCTGCAAGGCCAGTTGACGCAAGGCGCCTTGGTCGAACTGCACCTCGCCATCGGTTTCTACATCATGACGTCCAAATTTTTGGTCACGTTCAGCGTCGACCTGCAAAGCTAAGAAGGAGAGTTTACATGTCCAATTACGATCACGTTTTGGTCGATCACGAGGACGGCGTCGCGGTCA
>CAXAGK010000487.1:0-3214 GCA_963968305.1 uncultured Rickettsiales bacterium
GTTCGACGTGCAGTTTGCATGACGGCATCAGCTTCGAACAATTGGGAAAACGCGCAGTGGTGCTCTGCACCGAACCTTTCGAAGTAACTGCGAGGAACATCGCCCGCATGCTGGGCCTGCCGGAATATCCCTTCGTGATGGTAGAGCACCCCATCGGCAGCCGCACATTGGACGAAATCAAAGTCCTGGCTGAAGCGGCGTACGAGCAGGCGCTCCCTATATTGAGCGGGCAGACGTAAGCGCCCCCTTCTCCCGCGAGCCAATCAGTGACGTCCCCTCTCCCCTCTCGGGAGAGGGGGACTTCGAAAAACTACAGCGGCGCCAGGCGGAACGAGTCGCGTTCCTGTTGATCTAGTTGATCTACCAAGCCTATTTCCCAATCGAGATAGGCATGTGCCGCTGCCGGGTCGCCGCCGTTGGGATTGTTGCGGTGCTGCCAGTGATACACCAATTCGATACCGTCGGCATCGGATGGCTCATTCGGTGTGGCGACGATCTTAAGAACCGCTTCCCGCCACGCAGTCTCATCGTCGGATAGCTGTTGGACATTCGTGATGCCCAATTCACCAAGCCGCTGCACCGCGAGCGCGGCAACGCCGTCATCGGAGGTGATCAGGACGACCGGTTTCTCGGCACTGAGGCCGAGCCCCTCAAACCTCGGTCGGATGGACCATGTCGCACCCTCGATGTGCCCCGCGCGATAGGCACGGGGCGAACGCAGGTCCACAAGTTGGGCATTCCCGAGTTGGTCTTTTGCCGCCGCCGCGACTGGCTCTGCTTCGAAAGTAGAGACCTCAGGTATCGCGACGCCGCGCATGGCATCGACGCCGCCGCGTAAGATCGCGACATCGTAGCCGATCTGATGGATCCAGTTCGCCATCATCGGGGCTCGGATCATCTCGTTATCCATGACAATTACGCGACCTCCACGCACTCCGACCCAGATATCGATACCTTGCACCAGTTGCCCGCCGAGCGCGTGGCGGCTGCCCGGAATTCCGTCGGCCTTGAATTCCTCATCGCTTCGGACATCGATCAGATAAGTCGAGCGTGTCGTATCGGTGAGCCAAACGGCGGCCTCTTCGGGCTCAATAAACTTTAGGCCCGTCTTTGCCGCGCGCACTTCGGCCCGCTCGCGCAACGGTGTGAGTTTTGCGTCCGACGTCGGCGCATCTGGATAGGTGCGGGTCGCCCCTTCTTCGCGCTTGAGCCCCGCGAGGAACCAGCCCTGCGTGCCGTTCTCGAGCGCATAGACCGGGTTGGGGAGGCCAAAGGCGCGGAGCGTCTCCGCGCCCAGAATCGAGCGGGTGCGCCCGGCGCAATTCACGATGATCGTTGTCTCCGGGTCCGGCACGAGTTCGCCGATGCGCAGGGTCGATTCACCGTTCGGGCAGCAAATCCCGCCGGGAATATTGAAGTTGTTGTATTCCTCATAAGGTCGGCTATCGACGATGATATGGTTCGGGTTTTCCGCCTTCAGCGCTATGACTTGTTCGGATGTCAGGTTTGGCGTGTGGTTACCGATCTCCAAGAGTTCGCCGAACGTCTTGCTCGGTAAATGCTCACCCTTATAGAGCGTGTATCCGGCGGCTCCCCAGGCAGCCGCACCTCCCGCCATAATGGACACATTGCTATACCCCAGCGCCTCGGCGCGCGTCGCCGCTAGCGTGGCGATACCATCATCATTGTCGTAGAGGACCATGCGGACGACAGGTACCGGCGCCAACTCGATCAGTCGCACTTCGAAATTACTGTAGGGGACCGATACGGCGAAAAACGGATGGCCGTCGCCGAACTGACCGCCCTCGCGAACATCGAAGAAAGCGATCTCCTTGCCATCGGACAACATGTCCCTGACCGCGTTCGCCTCTACCATTGCTACCATGATATATCCCTCTTCGTTTTTATCGGGCCTGCGGCGAAGACGCCGCTATATTGTCGGTATGGCTCATACTATTTCCCTATTTCGGCTTATCCGTACTGCTGGGCTTATCATCAACTGAATATCCCTGTCTTGATGCACGTTTCCACCATTTGTTTGCGGTATTCTTATCCGCCGGTACGCCCTGTCCCTTAAAATACATTAAACCCAGACTGTGCTGCGCGTGAGCATGTCCATATTCGGCGGCCTTCGTGAACCACCTCAGCGCCGCCCCAAAGTTCTGCGGAAGACCTTGTCCGTCGTAATACATGCGCGCCAGATTGTACTGCGCGCGAACATCCCCCTGTACAGCCGCGCGTATGTACCACATCTCGGCCATCTCCGGGTCTTTTGGAACGCTTTTTCCTGCTTGAAACAACAATGCCATATTGTATTGAGCGTTCGCGTCCCCCTGTTCGGCAGCAAGCTCATATTCCGGTCGTTTGATTCCATATAGTTTCGCTAATACGATATCTTTTCTTTGTTCAAACACGCGCTTGAAAACATTTAATTTTTCGACTTTGGAATACTGATCGTCAATATTAGAATATTCGGCTGATTTAATTTTTAAATATAGTTCTTCCGCTATATTTAAACCGGTTCCCGTTATTGGATGTTTTACTTCTTCAATAGGTGCATTAATACCTTTAAGCAATCCTTCATACTGTTTTTTATTCAGGGAGACACGGTGTTGCTTATAGTTAGGCATACCAAAGGAAAAACTTAAGTACGACATCTCCTTTTCTACTTCAGATATCATTTCCTTCGTTAATGTCTTTGATTCCAGCTCGCTCCATTGAATTGGATCTTTTAGCTTATTCACTATCACGCAATAAATTGAGCAATCCGGGCTTGCCCGTCCCCATGGTGCGATAATGGCGATACCCAATCCGCCGCCGACGACCGCCACCAAAGCCAACAATACCAAAAATGTTCTGACGCCTTTTAGAACATCAACCCATACCGGTTCGCCCAGCGCGTTAACGTTTCTATCGTTTGAACCTGCCATATTTTCCGGATCCACTCGATTCCGAGTGCCCTCTTTCATTTGTAGTTGGGGTGGTCGTTTGTCAAATTTCCGTCGGGAGAGTTCAAGCTTATGCCAACATCTAGGCACAGCTTCATACTATAGAATACCTCCGGTGTTATCTAATTCGATGCCCGGTCGTTGAACACCCCGCGTCAGAACAAAGAGTTATGACCGAATCTGGTGTTGGAGCATTTAAAAGAGAGCGGCGTATCGAGCGGCGAGATGAGTGAAGCCTTGAAGGTATTTATTGGCGCCGACGCAAA
>CAXAGK010000488.1:0-3213 GCA_963968305.1 uncultured Rickettsiales bacterium
GCTCGCTCGCTTGGGTCCACCGGGGATGGTCGACCTTCGGGTTCACATTGGCCCAAAATCCGTATTCCTTGGCCTGGATGACTTCCCAATAGCTTTTTGGTTGCTTGTCGGTGAACGTGAACTTGACCAACGACTTGATGTTCTTAAAGCCGTATTTCCACGGCACGGCGAGGCGCAAGGGTGCTCCGTTCTGGCGCGGAATCGGCTTGCCGTACATACCCGTGGCGATGAAGGCGAGCTCGTTCGTGGCCTCCGCGATCGTCAGGCCTTCCGTATAGGGCCAGGGATACCAGAACTGTTTGAGCCCCGGCATAGCTTCCTTCTGTTCCGCCGTTTGCATGACGACATATTTGGCACCGGACAGCGGTTTCGCGAAGTCTATCAGTGCCTTCATCGGAAAGCCGCTCCACGGCACTGCCATCGACCAGGCTTCGACACAGCGGAAGCGGTAGAGGCGTTCTTCCAACGGCATTTGGCGGATCAAGGTATCGAAATCGACGGTCATTTCCTTCTCACTCATGCCGTCGAATTGAATCATCCAGGGTCGGATTTTTAATTTCTGCGCGGTTTTGGCGATCCGTTTGTGACTGCCAAATTCATAAAAATTGTTATAGGTGATGGCGTGCGCTTCTTCGGTCAGCTTACGCGGCTCGATGGTGTATTTCTCGTTTCGCTTTACCGGGTAAAGGTCTGCCGTCGGATCGTCACCTGCCGCGGCCCAGGCCGAGCCCGCCATACCGCCGGCACCCGCGAGAAGGGCGGGACCCGCCGCAATGGCTTTACAAAGACGGCGGCGGTCCAAGAAAACGCTTTCGTCCGTCGCCGCCGATTCCGGCAATTTCCACAGTTGCTTTACACGTGTCAGCATCATTCGACCCTTTGGTATATTAAAATGTTGCTAAATACCTACGCGGTTCCGTCGCGACCGCAAAGTCAAGCTTTCGCGAGGGAAAGTGAGGTCAGCTAAAGCTGACCTCGACCGTGCCAAGCGACCCGAAATCGCCCTTCACCGTGCCGCCTGCCGGGACGGGGAGCATCTCGGCGGCGCTGCCGCTGGAGACCCAATCGCCGGCTTTCAGGCTATGGCCGCGTGTCTTCAGGTGATTGGCGAGCCAGGTAATCGAGCCGACAGGATTGCCGCCCATCACGTTTTGCCCGGTGCCAACGGCTTTTTCCTCGCCGTTGATGATCTGGCGGACCGGGTGGTTGGCGTAATCGATGCTCTCCCAATCTTCCGTCCCCGCGCCATAGGCGAAAGCGCCGTTGCCGCCGTGATCGACGATGATGGCAAGGCCGCTCATCGGTACCGCGCCGGAGAGGCGGCGATTGACGATCTCGATTGCTGGATGGACGGAACCGATCACCGCTTTGATGTCGTCATCTGTATAGTCGTCATCTTTCGCGGGAAGGTCGGCTTTGAGACGGAAGGCGAACTCGCACTCGCTGATGCGCAACCCCGGATCGGGCATATCCATTTTGGCCGAGTTCTCAAGAACGTAGGACGCGAAGATCGGACCCGCCCCGGGGCCATCGACGCCCATTTTCTCTTGCCCTGGTTTATTGGTGAAAGCGACTTTCCAGCCGGCCACCGCATCGCCCATTCCGGTGACGATACCGTCCTGGATGGCGTAGGCTTCGTCCATATTTTGGGGCATGCCGCCCGGCAGTTCGTCCATGACGCGGCCTTCTTTGCGCGCGGATACAAGCGCGGCTGCCGCCGCCGAAACATCGGTCATTCGGGTCTTCTCCTGTTCTGTATATTCGCTGACCGCTACTCAGCTGCGGCCTTGTGCTGTTCGATCACATCATCCGCGGCTCTGCCAGCTAATTCCGCCATATGATCGAACGACCACTCGAATGAGCCGATCCCCATGGTTTGCGAGCGCAGATCAATGGCGAGATTATGGAGTTCCGATTGCGGAATATTGGCCTCCACTTCGTCCCAACCGGTCCAGCCGTCCTTGGCCTGGAAGCCCGATATTTGCCCGCGCCGTTTGGTGATGATGCTTTGCGCGTTAGAGGTATATTGGTTTGGGATGGCGATATTCACGTTGCAGATCGGCTCCAGCAAGACCGGACTGCAATTTGGCAAAGCATCCTTCATCGCCAATATACCGGCACGCCGGAACGCCATGTCGGAGCTGTCGACCGCGTGGTGCTGTCCGTCGAACAGATTGACCGACAGATCGACCACAGGAAAACCGAGCGGGCCTTCCGTGCAGTATTCCCTCACACCCGCCTCGACCGCTGGAATATACTGGCGTGGCACCACTCCGCCTGAAATCGATTGCGAGAATTCGAAGCCACTGCCGCGCGGCTGCGGTTTGATATCCAGATGCACGTCGCCAAATTCGCCGTGTCCGCCAGATTGTTTCTTATGCCGGGCGTGTTGCTGGATCGCTTTCTTGATTGTCTCCTTATAGGGGGTGCGCGAGCGATGCATGGTGACCGCCGTGTTGAAGCGGTTCTTCAAACGCTGCCCCAACACTTGCAGCTGAATTTCACCTTGACCCCACAATACGTTCTGATTTGTATCGTCGTTGTGGCTCATGGAGATTGAGGGGTCCTCTTCCATCAGCCGGGCAATCCCGGTGGAGAGTTTTACCTCGTCGTCCCGTTTGTCGGGGATCGCGACCATCGAGAAAACGGGAGCGGGCGTCTCCGGCCAATCCATGGCGTCCATCGCTCCGGCTTCGTTCAGGGTGTGGCCTGTATGCACGTCATCCATGCGTCCCATGGCGACGACGCTTCCGGCCATCGCCGATGTAATCCTTTTGGCTTCGTGTCCTTTCAGCAGATTCATACCGCCGACTCTATGATTGCCGAAGCTCATCCCATCCTTGATCTCGCCCTTCCAGACACGGCCGACGGACATCTTGCCCGCATGTAGCATGTGGTAGGTCTTGAACACTTGGACGACTGTATCGCTGTCGGCGCCGCCATGGCGTTCCAAGGTCTGTGCGACTTCCGGCGCTTCATGGCGGAGCGCCTTCATCAATCTCAAAACCCCGTGGTCGCGTTCGGCCGCCCCAAGAAAGACCGGCGTGATCAGGTCGTTCTGTAAGTCGGCACCGAGCAAGGCGTACACTTTTTCACTTGGTGGCACGTTGTCTTCAAGCAGTTGCTCCAACAAGTCGTCATCGAAATCGGCGAGGTACTCGAGCATTTCCTGGCGCGCTTCCTCATTTCGATCCGAGACGGATTCGGGTGCTT
>CAXAGK010000489.1:0-3206 GCA_963968305.1 uncultured Rickettsiales bacterium
ACCAAGCCGACGGTCGAACAGATGGCGCGAGACGTCACGACCTTCTTGGCCTGGGCGGCGGAGCCGAACCTAGAGCAACGCAAGAGCATGGGCATAAAGGTTGTCCTGTTCCTGATCGTGCTGTTGGGTCTGACGATCGCCGTGAAGAAACGGATTTGGGCTAACGTGCACTAACGCGGCCCAAAAGAATTAATCGGAAAAACCCTCATACTTCGACAAGCTTAGTATGAGGGTTTTCTTTTTTACCGGTTGCCTCCTCACCCTGAGCCTGTCGAAGGGTGGGTCACTGGATAGAGAAAAATAGATGACCAACCACAGCATCTCTCCTGTCATAGGCATAATTGGCGGTAGCGGCCTTTACGATATCGACGGCCTTGCGAATGTTGAATGGCGCAAGACCGAATCATCGTTCGGAGAACCCTCGGACGAGTTGATGTTCGCCGAGCTTGGTGGGCAGAAATTGGTCTTTCTACCGCGCCATGGTCGCGGTCATCGCATTCCACCGTCGGAGCTTAACTTCCGGGCCAATATCGATGCTATGAAACGCGCCGGCGTCACGGAAATCCTCTCCCTCTCCGCTGTCGGATCGTTGCGTGAGGATTTGCCGCCCGGCACCTTCGTGATTGTCGATCAATTCATCGATCGCACCTTTGCCCGTGAGAAGAGTTTCTTCGGCACGGGATTGGTGGCTCACGTCTCTATGGCGGAGCCGGTCTGCTCACGGCTCGGAGATGCATTGACCTTGGCATGCACGAAAGCCGGGGTCGAAGCCGTGCGCGGCGGGTCATACTTGGCGATGGAAGGGCCGCAATTCTCCAGCCGCGCGGAATCGGAGCTCTACCGTCAATGGGGCTGCGCGGTCATCGGCATGACCAATATGCCTGAAGCCAAACTCGCCCGCGAGGCTGAGATGTGCTACGCGACCGTCGCCATGGTCACCGATTTCGATTGCTGGCATCCGGACCATGACGACGTCACGGTAGAGACCATCATCCAGGTCTTGATGGCAAATGCGGATAAGGGGCGCGATCTTGTACGCGCCATCATCCCGCGTCTTGCAGGACGCAGCACCCTGTGCTCTGCCGGGTGCCATACAGCGTTGGATACGGCGATTATTACGGCACCGGAGGCCCGCGACCCGGTGCTCGTCGAGAAACTATCGGCCGTTGCTGGCCGTGCTCTCAGCGGCTAATTGGGGCTCTATTAGAAGCGCCACACGCCTACTTCTTCTCTTTCGCCTCGACCGGGCCTTCCGCTTCGGTCCAGGCGCCGAAACCGCCGGCGATATGCGCCACCGGCGTCACACCCATGTCTTGTACGACTTTCGCCGCCAATGCTGAGCGCAGGCCTCCGGCGCAGAAAAAGACGAGTTTCTTACCGGATGCGAAAACCTCGCGGTGATAGGGGCTCTCCGGATCGACCCAAAATTCCAGCATCCCGCGAGGGGCATGGAGCGAGCCCGGGATCGTACCGACATTCCATAATTCGCGAATATCGCGGAGGTCGACGATCACCGTGTTCTCGTCACTGATCAAGCTTTTGGCGTCTTCGGCGGAGATCGTTTCGATCTCCGCCTCGGCTTCCGCGACGAGCTGCATCGCGCTTTTCTTGAGTGCCATTCAACTAGCCTACGTTCTGTCCAAAGAAGGCCAGGCTGCGCTCCCGTGCCAGTTTGCAGCTCGCTTCGTCGTATTGGCCGCGATGATCGCAGTTGAAGCCGTGATCGGCATCGTAGACGTGGACGTCCGCTTGCGGATGCGCGGCCTTGATGGCGTCAACATCATCCATCGGGATGCCTGCATCCATTTCGCCGAAATGCATTTGCAAGGGGGCGCTCGCGGTCTCGTCTTTGTAGGGAATGATTTGGCCGCCATAATAGACGACGGAGCCTGCGACGCCGTCAACGCGTGTTGCTGCCAGGTAGGACAACGTCCCGCCCCAGCAATAGCCGACCGTGCCAACCTTACCGGCGGATTTCAGTTCCTTGACCACGGCGGCGATATCCGCGACCGGACCGTCGTCGCCGACCTTGGCCCGGAAATCCCGGCCTGCCTGCATGTCTTCGGCTGTGTAGCCGAGTTCGACGCCGGATTCCGCCCGGTCATAGAGGGCTGGGGCGATGGCGAGATACCCGTCAGCGGCATAGCCGTCCGTGACTTCCTTGATATGCGCATTGGCGCCAAAAATTTCTTGGATGACGCAAATGCCGCCCTTTGGCGTTCCCGCCGGTGTAGCTTTATACGCGTCGAACTCGTGGCCGTCAGCGGCCGTCAATTTGATCATTTCGCCCATTTGTCGGGCCTCCCTTTGTGGAATAATTTTGCTGGAGCGAACTCTATGCAGCAACAGCGTTTCGAACAAGAATTTTGCGCGGGTCTTAACGCCCGCCTGCGACCGCGAGTGTATGACCTGATACATATGAGGCTTCGTCGGACGCCAGGAACAGCACGGCGTTTGCGACCTCTATGGGTTGGCCCAATCGGCCGAGCGGCGTCATCCGGTCGGGGCTGAAATCCACTGTTTCGTTCAGCTTTCGCAGGTTGGCACCCGCCTTTTCCGTATCGATGGGGCCAGGCGCCACGCAATTGACGTGGATGTTGAATTCGGCCAATTCCAAGGCCAAATCCCGCATGAAACCGTGCACGCCAGCCTTGCAGGTCGAATAGGAGGAGCCACCCTGATAATAGGCGGTCCACGGCGTGCCCTCGCGGGCACCCGATGACAGACAGATGATCTTGCCCTGTTTCCGTTTGATCATGTGCGGGACGGCGGCGCGGGTGCACAGGAATGTGCCGCGCAGGTTCAGCTTGATCGTGTAATCCCAATCCTCGACCGGCATTTTCCATATCTTGGAATTCCGGCTGCCACCGACATTGTTTACCAGAATGTCGATCTGGCCGAAATGTTCGATAGCGGATTCGATTAAATTGCCGGCTGGTTCCTCCTCGGTGATGTCGCCGACCACCGTCACTGCTTCGCCGCCGGCTTCCCGGATCGCCGCTGCCGTGCTCGCGAGCCCTTGGCCGTCAATATCGCCGAGGACCAGTTTCGCGCCGTCCTCCGCCAGCCGCAGGGCGATCGCCTCGCCCAATCCCTTTGCGGCCCCAGTCACGACAGCCACTTGATCCTGCACACGTCCCATAAAGCTCTCCCTTGTTCTATATCAGAGATATGGACCGCGAAGCCGAAGGAAGAAACATGGAAAT
>CAXAGK010000490.1:0-3202 GCA_963968305.1 uncultured Rickettsiales bacterium
CTACGGGAGAGCGGTGTTATTTAGGTTGCCAGGCGCTCGGTTCGCCGCAATTTGAGAGAAAGAGAAATCTCGTAAAGGCTTGCGACTCGGCTAAAATCAACGAACTAAAGACGCACTCTTGCGGTTTCATCTGCCCCACGCGTATATTCTGATTTTAATGACTGCGCCTCATCAAACGCCCGAAGATTTGACCTACCGGTTTAACCACCGGCACCTTTTGGGAATCGAAGGCCTTTCCCCCGACGAAATTACCTATCTGCTCGACCTCGCCGATACCTATGTCGAACAGAACCGTCGGCCCGATAAGAAGAGCGATCTGCTGCGCGGGCGCACCATCATCAATTTGTTCTTCGAGACTTCTACCCGAACGTCGAGTTCGTTCGAACTGGCTGGTAAGCGTCTCGGCGGCGACACCATGAATATGTCGGTCGCCTCCTCCGCCGTGAAAAAGGGCGAGACTCTCATCGATACCGCGATGACACTGAACGCCATGCATCCGGACGTGTTGATCGTGCGCCACGCGGATTCCGGCGCCGTCAAACTCCTCTCGGGAAAAGTAAACTGTTCCGTCATCAACGCCGGTGACGGCACCCACGAACATCCGACGCAGGCGCTTCTGGACGCTTTGACCATCCGGCGGCGAAAAGGCCGCATACATCGCCTGACCGTGGCCATTTGCGGCGACATCCTGCACAGCCGTGTCGCGCGCTCAAACATCCATCTTTTGAATACAATGGGGTCGAGAATTCGCGTCGTGGCGCCGCCGACACTCCTGCCAACGGATATCGATCGGTTCGGTGTCGAAGTCTTCAATAACATCGAAGAAGGCATCAAAGACTGCGATATCGTAATGATGTTGCGACTTCAAAACGAACGAATGCAGGGCATGTTTGTCCCGTCGATCCGGGAATATTTCCGATATTTCGGCCTGACGAGCGAAAAACTGACGGCCGCCAAGCCGGACGCACTGGTTATGCATCCAGGTCCGATGAATCGCGGCGTGGAGATTGATTCCGACCTCGCCGACGATCTCGACCGTTCCGTCATCCGCGAACAAGTGGAGATGGGCGTCGCTGTCCGCATGGCCTGCTTAGACGCTTTGACGCGCGTCGCCGTCGAGAATACGCCGTGACCTCGCCCCGCGTCGCTTATCTCAACGCGCGGCTGTTGGACCCGGCGAGCGGGCTCGACACGCATGGCGCCTTGCTTATCGAAGACGGCAAGATCGTGGATTTGGGCGCCGACCTCTTCAAGGATGGAGCTCCATCGGTCTCTAAGGTCGTGGATTGCAAGGGACTTTGCCTAGCGCCAGGCCTCATCGACGGCCGCGTCCAGTTGAGAGAGCCCGGCGAAGAGCATAAAGAAACAATCGAGACCGCGAGCCGAGCTGCAGCCGCCGGCGGCGTCACGACCATGGTCGCTCTCCCCAATACGACACCGGTGATTGATGACGTATCGGTCGTCGAGTTCATGCACCGCCACGCCAAGGAAGCCGGCGCCGTTAAGGTCCGTTGCTATGGCTCAGTGACGCGCGGGACCAAGGGCGAGCAACTGACCGAAATGGGCCTGCTGGCGGAAGCGGGCGCGGTCGCCTTTACGGACGGCACACGGGCGGTCGCCAATACGATGGTAATGCGCCGTGCGCTCAGCTACGCACGCGGGTTTGGTCTGATGATCGCCCAACACCCCGAAGACCCGCAGCTCGCGAATGGCGGTGTCATGAACGAGGGCGAGATCGCCAGCCGTCTCGGTCTCGACGGGATTCCTGCCGAAGCAGAGATCATCATGGTGGAGCGGGATTTGCGCCTCGCCGAGCTTACAGGCGGGCGCTACCACGCGGCGCACATCTCGACGCGAGGTGCGATCGACGCACTCCGGCGCGCCAAGGCCAAGGGCCTTGACGTGAGCTGCGATACCGCGCCCCATTATTTTGCGTTGAATGAAAGCGCCGTCGGCGACTACCGGACCTTTGCAAAGGTCTCCCCGCCCCTGCGGTCGGAAGATGACCGGAAAGCCGTCGTCGAAGGGTTGGCGGACGGCACTATAGACATGATCGCCAGCGATCATACCCCAAGCGATCAGGATTCGAAGCGGCTGCCGTTCTCGCAAGCGGAATACGGCGTGGTCGGCTTGGAAACATTGCTGACGCTGACGCTGGAGCCGTTCCACAACGGGGCCCTCACCCTTCTCGAAGCGCTGGCCAAGGTGACCGCAAATCCGGCGCGAGTCTTGAGGCTGGATGCCGGACAGTTGAAACGCGGAGCGCCGGCCGACCTCGTCCTGTTCAATCCGAACACGCCTTGGCGGATCGAAGAAGACGATTTCCACAGCAAATCGAAGAACACGCCTTTCGACAGCCGCCCCGTACAAGGCCGCGTGATCGAAACAATTGTCAACGGCCGATCAATTTTCCGGATGAAAACCGCTTAGCCACCCATACTTTTACAAGTTCGGCACCATCGACTATCTTTTTCTGCCAGTTTATTAAAGACAGCCGACGCTAGCGGACCAGCGTAACCAACGAGCCATTCCATGCCCGATCCCATCAGCTGGAGCCAAGACCTACCCTATTTCGCGGTCGGATTTTTAATCGCGTATTTGATCGGCTCCATCCCCTTCGGCCTGCTGCTGACCAAGTTTTCAGGTGCCGGCGATATCCGCGAAATAGGCTCCGGCAGTATCGGCGCGACGAATGTCTTGAGGACCGGACGGAAAGGGTTGGCGGCGGCGACGACGCTGCTCGACGGCGGTAAAGGCTTCGTGGCCGTTTGGGTCGCCGCGGCCTATGCGGGTCCCGATTTAGCCGTCATTTCGGCTTGGGGATCCGTCCTCGGGCACCTGTTCCCCGTGTGGCTCAAATTCAAGGGCGGCAAGGGTGTAGCAACGACACTTGGCGCCTTGTTCGGATTTGCCCCCCTACTCGGTGTCTACGCCTGCCTGACCTGGCTCGCAGTAGCGTTTGCGATGCGTTATTCCTCAGTTTCCGGCTTGCTCGCCGTGGCACTCGCTCCCGTCTATGCCTGGTACATGGAACTCTTCCAGATTGCTGAGGCTTCAATCCTGCTGGCCGTGTTCGTTTGGGCCCGTCACCACGCCAATATTCGACGCCTATTGAAGGGCGAGGAGCCCAAAATCGGCGCAAAATAGGTCTAATCCATCCATAGCCATGGCAATTCGAACAGCCCTGGTGCGAGACATATGG
>CAXAGK010000491.1:0-3187 GCA_963968305.1 uncultured Rickettsiales bacterium
CCGGGGTTGCACACCGCAAATTTCGCAAACCAACTTTGCAAAATTTGGACGAGATCACGCCCGGCTCCCTGCATCCAGACGATCCGCTACAAAAGGCGCAGCATCGCGCTTTGATCGAGTTCCCCTCTACCATCCTCAATGATATCGCTGGATTTTATAATGCCGACGATGCTGGTGCATTCCTTGAGAGGCGAGACCGACTGGTCGCTCGTTTCGAATGGTTGGAGCAGCACCTGAACGCCACGCCCTATTTTTTGGGTGTAGATTTCTCTATGGTCGATGCAGCCTTCGGACCGGTGTTTTAGTATTTCGACACCTTCGAGCCGTCATGCGGCCTAGACCTGCTGCCTGGGTTCGCGAATGTCAGGGAGTGGCGCCATGCCCTCTCAGGTGGCGCTTCCGTGGCGGCAGCGGTCGACGACGAGTATCACGAGCGATTGACGACGCTCCTCGTCAATCGGAATAGCTATATATCCGCGATGGTTGACCGTTAGAGGCTCAGTCGAGCATTTCCAGCAGCATGTCATTTACCTGGTCAGGTGCCTCATACAATACCCAGTGGCCAACATCCTCCAGGACCCGGAAATCAATATCTGGAAGGTAATTCCGCAAGATCGCCTCCCGCGCCGGCACATCGCCGAGGGAGTAAACGTCCTCGACACCCCAAATGCCGTAGAATCGCGCGGTGCAGTCGGGAAGTGCCCGGAGCAGAATATCGCTTTCGGGAACACCCTTGGCCCGGATACGGGTCCGCGACGTATTCGCATCTTGGAGGCGAAGCGATAGCTCGTCGACAACCATTTCGTCATGGAACATGACGCCGCCGAGATTGTTCCGATGAACGGCCTTTCGCGTCGACCAATCCATGTCGCGCGACAACCGCTGCATCGGCCGTTTATAGAGCACCGGCGCATCGATCCCCATACCGCCCGCGCCGATCAATACGACCTTGCCGACACGGCCGCTGTGTAACGCCGCCATGTGACCCGCGTGGATACCACCGTAGGAGAAGCCGACAATATCGTAGTCAACATTCTTCCCAATGAGCTTGTCGATGTCTGCGGTCATAATAACCGCGCTGTCGGCGACAACGTCATCGAGCGGCGGAAATCCCGAATCGCCGTATCCCGGCATATCCGGCACCAACACGCGATAGCGCGCGGCCAAGACATCGATGTTGCGGATAAAATGCGTCCACGACCCCCAATCGCCGTGCAGTAGCACGACTGGCGGGCCCTCGCCCCAGCAGCGCCAAACAGTGTGGGTGTTAGCATCTTCGGCGACCGGAAGATTGATCCGCTCGCAAGAGGCTTCCAGGCGCTCGTAAATATCGTCGGTGCCGCTCAATATCCCTCGACGAATACCATATTGCCGAGCGAATTGTCGGTCCGGTCCTTGATAATGTTCTGGTAGTCGGCCGAATTGTACCACTTCTTCAAGGTGGTCATGTTCGGAAATTCCAAGACGACCATGCGCTTCGGTGCCCATTCCCCTTCCATGGGCTCAACGTCGCCGCCGCGCACCATGTACTTGCCACCATGTTTCTCAATAGTCGCAGGCACTGCTTCTTGGTATTTCTTGAACCCTTCGGGATTGGTCACTTCAATATCGGCGATTAGATAAGCCGGCATGTCTTCTCCCCCGTTCGGTTTGCCAACGTCCGGGATGGAGTCTAGCATTCCGGCCAAAATTGCAAGCCCGCGCGCGCATTTTCGTTTCGGGCCGCCCAATCTGGAGGGACCCAAAATGACACTCGATCTTTATGCTTGGAATACGTCAAACGGCCGTAAAATCTCGATCATGCTCGAGGAACTGGGTGTCGCTTACAATTTTCACCTGATCAATATCGGAAAGGACGAGCAGTTTGCGCCGGACTTCCTGAATATCAGCCCGAACAACCGCATTCCCGCCATCGTCGACAGTGACGGCCCCAGTGGAAAGCCCTACTCGATGTTCGAATCCGGCGCGATGTTGATCTACCTCGCCGAAAAATTCGGAAAGTTCTATCCGACGGACGAAGTCAAACGCTACGAAACCTTGGTCTGGCTGATGTGGCAGATGGGCGGGATTGGTCCAATGTTCGGCCAGGTCCATCACTTCGAGCGCGCCGCCAAGGAAGACGTGCCCTACGGCAAGAAACGCTACGGCGACGAAGCCCGCCGCCTTTATGGTGTCATGGACCGCCGATTGGCCGAATCGAAATATCTCGGCTGCGACGAATACACCATCGCCGATATCGCGACATATCCCTGGGTCGCGCGTTACGACTGGCAGAATGTGGACCTGGCGGACTTTCCGAACGTGAAACGCTGGTTCGATGAATTGAGCACCCGCCCAGCGGTCGACAAAGGCATGAACGTCTTGGCCCCGCCCGCTTCGTGAGCCAGATCGAGGCCAAACTCGCGGAGATGGGCTTCGAATTGCCGGAGCCCTGGCCCTATCCAAGCCCAAACCGCACCGCGGTCGTGCAGGTTGGACCGATCCTCTATGTATCGGGCCACGGCCCCGGTTTGCCCGACCTTCCAGGCATTCGCCATAAGGGTAAGGTCGGCCTCGACGTCACGGTCGAGGAAGGCTACGCAACCGCCCGCGCCGTCATGCTGATGATCGTCGCCTCGCTGAAGCAATTCACCGGCGATCTGGACCGGGTGGAACGGGTCGTGCGGCTCTACGGCATGGTCAATGGCGGACCCGACTTCCGGGATTATCCAAAGGTGATCGACGGCGCCTCGGACTTCGTCTACGAGCTCTGGGGTCCTGAATTTGGCCAACACGCCCGCACCGCCATTGGCGCCGGCGGCCTGCCCCACAATATCGTGGTCGAGATCAACGGCGAGTTCGAGATCGCGGATTAGGTAGGCCTCGCTCACCCTTCGGCAGGCTCAGGGTGAGGTTTTTGTAGGTAATATATCTATAAGCTCATGATGAACTTGTCGAAGCATGAGCGAACTGCCAACTCAAGCGTCCCTGATCTTATCCAGCACCGGCAGGATGAAACTGCGAAACAATTCCGGATTCTCCGACATCGGGAAATGGCCGATTCCTTCCATAACGGTCGCCTGCGAACCCTTGATACGTGCAGCAGTCGCTTCGGTGCGCTCCGGCGTGCAGGAGGAATCGTATTCGCCCGATAAGAGATAGACCGGGCATTTCTCCGTATCGATCAGCGGCGAGCGGTCGTCGAAAT
>CAXAGK010000492.1:0-3173 GCA_963968305.1 uncultured Rickettsiales bacterium
GGCAGCAAGGTGCTGCGGGGCGATTGCAGGCGTTCATCGATCCAATCTTGGTCCCGACGGTTCTCGCTCAGGCGTTCGACTTCGGCGGAAACATAAAAATTTGGTGCTCTCATGGTGGACGCAATCTCCCACGGGGTCGTTTTATTTTCAATGCTGGGCACGTGGTGCTTGCACAGAGCCCGGCGGATGTTGATATATTTAGGTCGGAAGGCTGGCGAATGGACGGGTGTCTCGCCAACCCGGTCAGATCCGGAAGGAAGCAGCCGTAACGAGTTTTTAGCCCGGGTCGTTTTCCAGTCTTCCACTAATCTCCACTGCAAGGCCGTCGGTCACCGGCGAGCGCATATGGCAGAGACGTCCGACAGCACTGAATACCGCGTACTTGCCCGGAAATACCGTCCGTCGAATTTCGATGAACTGATTGGCCAGGACGCCTTGGTGCGCACACTGTCCAACGCCATCGAAGCGGGGCGCGTCGCCCATGCCTTCATGCTGACCGGGGTGCGGGGCGTCGGCAAAACGACGACGGCGCGGATTATCGCGCGTGCGCTCAATTGTATCGGGCCGGACGGTACCGGCGGTCCAACCATTGAGCCCTGCGGAGTGTGCGACAATTGCGTCTCGATCCGTGACGACCGTCATGTCGATGTGATCGAAATGGACGCCGCCAGCCGCACCGGCGTCGACGATATACGCGAGTTGATCGAAGGGGTGCGCTATCGACCGATCTCCGCGCGTTACAAAGTCTACATCATCGATGAAGTGCATATGCTCTCCCGAAACGCTTTCAACGCGTTACTGAAAACGCTGGAAGAACCGCCGGAAAGCGTGAAATTTATTTTTGCGACCACGGAAATCCGCAAGGTGCCGGTAACCGTCTTGTCGCGCTGCCAACGTTTCGATTTACGCCGGGTCGAGCTGGAACGGCTCGCTGCGCATTTCAAATGGGTCGCGGGCGAGGAAGGCGTCGCTGTTGATGACGATGCACTGCATCTGATCGCCAGGGCCGCCGATGGGTCGGTGCGTGATGGATTGTCCCTGCTTGACCAAGCTTTGGTGCCAGGAATGGATACGCTCGGCGCGGAAGCGGTGCGCGATATGTTGGGCTTGGCCGACCGCGCTGCGGTCTACGATCTGTTCGATCAAGTGATGGCGGGCGATATCGCGGGGGCGCTCGACCGGTTCGACGTCATGTATCGCGACGGTGCCGATCCATTGGTCGTGCTGCAAGATATTCTCGACGTCGTCTATTGGCTGACCCGAATTAAGACCGCGCCCACTGTGGCGGATGCACCTTACACGCCGGAGACCGAGCGCACGCGCGGAAAGGAGATGGCGGAGAAACTCTCCATGCCGTCGTTGACCCGCGCCTGGCAATTAACGCTGAAAGGTGTCGGCGAAGTGCAAACCGCGCCGAACGCGTTGCAAGCGGCGCAAATGGCGTTGGTGCGGTTGGCTCATGCCGCCGATCTACCGTCGCCCGCTGCTTTGGTGCGCCAATTGACCGGTGACGCCACGGCGACGCCTGTTCCAAGTGCTGCCGCGCCACCGGAACCCTCCCCTTCTTCGGCTCCTTCCGCGGTTTCGTCCCCAGCACCGGTAATGCCGGAAGGCCCTCCGCCCTCTAGTGGCGCGCCGAGCGCTTCGGCCGCGCAATCCCCGGTCCTCGTGAGTGCGCCGGACCCAGTGACCGCCGAGCCCGAAATTACGCTGCCTCAGCCGACGAGTTTCATGGAAGTCGTCGATTTGTTTCGCGATCAGCGCGAGATGATCCTCTATTCGCATCTGCAGAATAGCGTGCATCTGGTGAATTTCGAGCGTGGGCGGATCGAGATCCGGATTAAATCGGATGCGCCGCGCGATCTCGTCAACCGGGTGACCACCTTCCTGAATGACTGGACGGGCGCTCGTTGGGTCGTGACGGTCTCGAGCGAGGACGGTCAAGACACGCTCGGCGATCAGACCCGCGCCGAGGATCAACGATTGCTGGAAGAGGCCGAATCGGACGATTTGGTTCGGGCCGTGAAAACCGCGTTTCCTGGATCGACCGTGACCAAGGTCACGACACTCGATCCGATGGATCCTTCCGAGGCAGTATTGGAAGCTATCGACGATGACATGGATGAGGACGAGGATTAAGGCATGAAGAATCTCGGCCAGCTAATGAAGCAGGCGCAAGAAATGCAAGACAAGATGGCCGAGATGCAAGATTCGCTCGTCTCCATCGAAATAGAGGGCGTCGCGGGTGCCGGGCTGGTCAAGGTGACCTTGAACGGCAAGGGCGAGATGCACCGCCTTCATATTGATCCGACATTGGCCAATCCGGCCGAAGCTGAAATTCTCGAAGACCTCATCGTGGCGGCGCATAATGACGCTAAGGGCAAGATCGAGGCTCGGGTCCAGGAAGAGACGCAAAAGCTGATGGGCGGCCTGTCCTTGCCGCCGGGCATGAAGTTCCCGTTCTGAGCCGCCGATGACGGAAATCGACCGCCTGATCCAACTGCTCGCCCGCCTGCCCGGACTCGGTCCCCGCTCGGCCCGGCGCGCGGTGCTTCACTTGATCAAACGACGCGAAAGCCTGATGCAGCCGTTGGCGCAAGCGTTGGGGGATGCGGCAGAGTCGATATTGATCTGCGGCACGTGCGGCAATCTTGATACGGTCGAGCCCTGCGGGATTTGCATGGATGAGAAACGCGATGGCGGCACGATATGCGTTGTCGAGGACGTTGCTGATCTGTGGGCACTGGAAAGGACACGCTCCTTCAAGGGGCGCTATCATGTTTTGGGTGGGCGTTTGTCCGCACTCGATGGCGTCGGGCCCGAAGATTTGAATATGGCCGGTTTGGTGGCCCGTGCGGAGACGGGCGATATACATGAAGTGATCCTCGCCATGAACCTGACCGTCGACGGACAAACCACGGCGCATTATATCGCCGACCGTCTGGGCCATACCGAAGTTGATGTCACCCGCCTCGCGCACGGCGTCCCGGTCGGGGGCGAGCTCGATTATCTCGACGACGGCACCTTGGAGACGGCGCTTCGGTCGCGTCGGTCAGTAGGGTAGGAGGACACATGGGGCACTTCTTTTGGCAATAATGAAACGAATGGGCTCGGCGTGCCGTTGCCGACGGGCGTCGCCCGCCTTTACGGCGAAGGCTTGTTGCTGGGCGAAG
>CAXAGK010000493.1:0-3164 GCA_963968305.1 uncultured Rickettsiales bacterium
ACGGTATACCGTGCGATAGATTTTTTGATGGCAAACGGATTGGTACATCGTATTGCGAGCCGCAACGTATATGTTGGGTGCAGTCATCCTGATTCCCGTCATGCGGGCTATTTTTTGATTTGTCGCGAATGTGGTCGCGTGGCCGAGATTGGCGAGGATGTCATCAGCAGTGTGCTGCGGGACGGCGCGAAACATGCCGGTTTTGATGCGATTAGCCCCATGATCGAAATCGAGGGCCGCTGTCTAAATTGCCGCGAAAATTCACATGACTGAAGTAGCGTCCGATGCGTCGAATCATTCGAATGAAGAGCCGAGTGACTACTTGATTGAAGGGACTGGTATTAGCCTCTCCCTTGGTGGCCGTCAAATTCTGGATCGGGTAGATATAGGCGTGGGACGGCGCGAGATCGTCACGCTGATCGGTCCTAACGGCGCCGGTAAATCCATGTTGTTAGGTATGCTGTTGGGGCTCCGTCAACCGGATCGGGGCGACATTCGCCGTGTGGACGGTCTCACGATCGGATATTTGCCGCAACGTATCTCCGTCGATCCGACAATGCCTCTAACGGTCGAACGCATGCTTGCTTTGACCAATACCGTGGACCGGGAGGCTGGGAGAGCGGAGTTGCAGGGAGTCGGTGCCGGGCATCTGGCTGATGCCATGATGCACGACCTCTCCGGCGGCGAATTGCAGCGTGTCATGCTGGCGCGAGCGATGCTGCGCAATCCGGATTTGCTGGTCCTGGACGAGCCGGTCCAGGGTGTCGATTTCTCGGGTGAACTCGATCTATATGAGTTGATCGCGCGCATTCGAGATCGCCGTGGTTGCGGCATCTTGCTCGTTTCGCACGATTTGCATTTAGTAATGGCATCGACGGATCGGGTGGTCTGTCTCAACCACCACATCTGCTGCGCCGGTCATCCGGAAGCGGTTAAGCGCAATCCGGAATATCTCGCCCTATTTGGAAGCCGAGCGGCGGAGAGCCTCGCTGTCTACGCCCATGACCACGATCATGACCACGATCTCTCGGGCGACGTGGTGGAGCACAATCACCACTGATGTTTGACGATTTTCTAATACGCGGTTTGTTTGGCGGTATTGGCGTCGCCATTGTGGCGGGGCCCCTTGGTTGTTTCGTTGTCTGGCAACGGATGTCGTATTTTGGCGCTGCCATAGCGCATGCGGCACTTCTTGGCGTCGCGTTCGGCTTCTTATTCGATTTAGAGCCGCTGCTCGGTATCTTGATCGTCGCGGTATTGTTTGCTGTGGGCATTTACGGATTGCAGCGGCAAACTTATCTTGCTTCGGACACCGTGCTCGGCATTTTTGCGCATGTCTCCTTGGCACTTGGTGTCATCGCCGTCGGTTTTATGGAGAACCTCCGTCTTGATCTAATGGGGTATTTATTTGGCGATATCCTAGCCGTGAGACACATAGACCTGATCTGCATCTATGTTGGGGGGGCGATCTCACTCGGTGTTCTGATAATGATCTGGCGTTCTCTCTTGGCGATAACGGTGCATGAAGAACTCGCCGCTGCCGAGGGGGTTGAAGTCGAGCGCACCCGTCTGCTGTTCACCTTATTACTAGCTATGGTCATCGCGATTGCCATGAAGATCGTTGGTATTCTGCTGATTATTTCCATGTTGATTATCCCTGCTGCAGCAGCCCGTAGCCTAGCCCGAACGCCGGAGCGAATGGCCGTGATGGCGATCTTATTGGGTGTTCTGTCCGTGACCGGTGGTCTTGGAGCCTCCTTGCAATGGGATACCGCGTCCGGTCCTTCGATTGTCGTCGTCGCGTTCGGTCTGTTTCTTTTGGTGCGGGCTTTTGCGTCACTACGATGGCGGAAATCCCGCTCCGCATCCTAGGGAATGACACCCTAGTATCATCTAGGTATTGCGTGTGAAGGCCGCCTGCGTACTATATCTCGCAGGAGAATTGTCATGTCAGATCCACAGTCCGGCGGAGAAATCCGCCCCGTTAAGCTCGCCGAGGCGCTGTCTGAGCGATACATGTCGTACGCTATGTCGACCATTACGGCGCGGTCACTACCGGATGTGCGCGACGGACTGAAACCGGTCCACCGGCGCTTGTTACATGCGATGCGGGAGTTGAGACTCAATCCGGATAACGCCTTCAAGAAATGCGCCCGGATCGTCGGTGACGTGATGGGTAAATATCACCCGCATGGTGACTCAGCGATTTACGACGCGATGGTTCGCCTAGCGCAGGATTTTGCAGTCCGCTACCCGTTGGTCGACGGTCAGGGTAACTTCGGTAATATCGACGGCGATAATGCGGCTGCTATGCGGTATACCGAGGCCCGCATGACCGAGGTTGCGCGCCGCCTGCTGGAAGGTATCGACGAGGATTCGGTCGGTTTCCGTGACACATATGATGGCGAAGGTGCCGAACCGATCGTCCTGCCTGCCAATTTCCCAAATTTGCTGGCAAATGGCGCCGCCGGAATCGCGGTCGGTATGGCGACCAGCATACCGCCGCACAATGTGGCGGAGTTATGCAATGCTCTGCTGCATCTAATCAAATTTAAGAACGCGACCATCGATAAATTGGTTGAAATGGTTCAGGGGCCCGACTTTCCGACCGGTGGCATCATGTGCGAGAGCCGTGCAGATGTCGTCGCGGCGTATAAGACCGGGCGTGGCGGTTTTCGCCTCCGTGCAAGGTGGGAGACCGAACACCTGAAAGGTGGGGCGTTTCGTATCGTTATCACGGAAATGCCTTATCAGGTTCAGAAGGCGAAGCTAGTCGAGAAAATTGCCGAGCTGATGTACAATCGCAAACTCACCATGCTCGACGATATCCGCGACGAATCGACTGAGGAAGTTCGCCTCGTGCTCGAGCCGAAGACGCGCAATGTAGATCCGGCGGTTCTGATGGAATCACTGTTCCGGCAGACCGATCTTGAGACGCGCTTCCCCTTTAACATGAACGTATTGGATCACGGTCGGGTGCCGGGGGTGATGAATCTGCGCGAGGTTCTGCAAGCTTACCTCGATCATCGCCATGAGGTGTTGGTACGGCGCAAAAATTTTCGTCTCGGCAGGATAGAGCACCGTTTGGAAATTCTTGGCGGCTATCTGATCGCCTATCTGAATCTCGACGAGGTGATCCGCATCATCCGCGAGGAAGACGACGC
>CAXAGK010000494.1:0-3163 GCA_963968305.1 uncultured Rickettsiales bacterium
TTCCGTACCGCGGAGGCTCGTTCATGTCCGATAATCTGACTGACTTTACGTTTCTACAAGGCGTCAAAATTATTGATTTCACCCAGTTTGAAGCAGGCCCGACCTGTACCGAGGCGCTCGCTTGGCTTGGCGCTGACGTCGTCAAAATTGAAAATCCGAACAGAGGCGATCCCGGTCGCAGATTGAAGCCGAATCAGCCAGACGACGACCCGTACTACTTTCACATTTTGAATGCCAACAAACGCTCCATAACCGCAAATTTAAAATCACCCGAAGGTCTTGGCCTCATCCAGGATATGATCCGGAAGGCGGACGTGATGATCGAGAATTTCGCGCCCGGCGCTATCGAGCGGTTGGGCCTGTCTTATGAAGCGGTACGCGAGATAAACCCCAGCATCATTTACGCCCAGATTAAAGGCTTTGGAGAGGGTAGCCCCTTCGAGAAGAACTTAGCTTTCGACATGATTGCGCAAGCTTGTGGCGGAACCTTCAGCGTTACCGGAGAAGCCGATGGGCCGCCGACCCGGCCGGGAATCTCCCTCGGCGATACCGGTACCGGTATGGTGATGGCGATTACCATTCTGGGTGCCTTATACAAACGGCGGGAGACGGGAGAAGGGCACAAATTGCAGGTCGCGATGCAAGACGCGATCCTGCACTATATGCGCATTCCGTTCTCCACGATGGGTCTGACCGGCAAGGCGGCGGAGCGTGGCGGCAGTAAAGTGCCAGGGATTGTCAATGCGCCGATGGGTCTCTACCCCTGCGCGCCCGGCGGTCCGAACGACTACGTCTATATTATGACCAGCCGAGCCAATCCGGAACACTGGGATCGATTGTTGAAACTCATTGGGCGAGAGGATTTGATCGGTGATGCCCGTTATCTGACGCCAGCTGATCGGGTCGAGCGAGAGGCGGAAGTGGATGAAGTGATCGCGAACTGGACGCGGGGGCAAACCAAATATGATGCCATGAAGCTGGTGGGCGAGGCGGGCATTCCCGCGGGTGCCGTGCTGGATACAGCCGAGTTGAATGAGGATGTCACATTCGAGCATAGGGGCGTCATGCAAACTATGGTGCATCCGGTGCATCGCCCGTTCAAGATGCCGGGCTGGCCCGTCCGGGTCGATGGCAAGGCCACCCGAGTGCGTGCGTCACCGATGCTTGGCCAGCATACGGATGAGGTCATGAGCGACTGGCTTGGCTTGAATGAAGCGGCGGTTAGTGAATTGAAGACGGGTGGAGCGATGGGCTAATCCACCATCAAGAAACGAGAGTAACATTGCGCCCTGTAGTGACCGCCTTAAGGCCTCCCGTGAATTGTTCGCCTATTCAAGATACATATGATGCAACTGTGCGTGTTCGATAGATGTGAGGCCGACTGCGCGTTGAAGGTATTCTTGTAGCGATGGATAGCGGGCGGAAACCGCGTCGAACGCCGCCCGGAAATAATCCTCGCGGGCGCTGAAGATCATCGCTACCGTTTGCGGGTCCATGCCGGGGCGCTCTCGGCCGCCGCGATCCCAATACTCGTTGGTGAGCAGATAATCCGCCAAGACGGTTTCCTCCGGAACGCCGAGCGTTCGCAGCACCATCGCGGACGCCAAACCGGCGCGGTCTTTTCCGGCGGTGCAATGGATGACGATCCGATCGCCGTCGAGCAGCCGGTCGAATATTCGCCGGTACGCTTTCGCATAAAGGAAGGGATATTGGCTGTAATTATCGAGAAGATAGTCGCGGGCCGCGTCGGCCGCATCTTCGAAGGCTTGTAGTGAGTCGAGAAAGGATTCGCCGGGTCGCTCGTCGAAGCCAAGTTCCATGACCTCGATCTCAGGATGATCCAAAAGACGAGAAGGTTCGTTTCTACGCTCGTCCCCGTAGCGTAAATCGCACGCGGCGACGATGCCCATCCGTTCGACTGTGCGAATGTCATTGTCTGAGAGGCCGGCCAAAGTATCCGAGCGGAATATCCGGCCCCACTTGATGGCTGTTCCCGATTTGGTTTCGTATCCACCGAGATCGCGAAAATTACTCAGTCCCTCGAGCGGAATGTGTCTTTGCATTATCGCTGTATCCATTTCAGTAATCTGCCGGTCGATGATTGCAGATAAGTTTCCGGAATGTGACGGTTTGAATTCACCGTATGAGAATCGACGCGCGAGCGCCTTGGCGACCGGCGGTCCGCTCCTATAGATTGGCCTATCATGAGCGCAGAATCTACAGATGTCATTGTCATTGGTGGCGGATTGCACGGCAGTTCGACCGCGTTGCATCTCCGCCGTCGTGGCCTCTCGGTGCGGGTTATCGAGAAACACTTCCCGGGCCGTTTCGCTTCCGGTGTGAATGCGGGCGGTGTGCGTCGCCTGGGGCGTCATCCGGCCGAAATTCCGCTCTCTGTCGCGGCGATGGAAATTTGGCACGAGATTGAAGTCTTCATCGGACACAATTGCGGCTTTCATAAGGTGGGCCAGGTCAAGTTGGCCGAGAACGAAGCCGAGATGAAGCAATTGGAAGAAAGGGTCGCCAGCGTCCGCGCTCTTGGTTTCGAACATGAGGAATTGATTGGCGGCAACGAATTACGCGAATTGGTCCCAGCTGCGGCCCCTCATTGCGTCGGTGCCATTGTGTGTCGCGACGACGGGGCGGCCAATCCGATGCTGACCACGCGAGCCTATTGGCGCCGCGCTCTGGCGGAAGGGGTCGAGTACCATTTAGGTGATATCGTCGACGGGATCGAACGCATCGGCGATTTGTGGCGTGTTCGCGCAGGCGAGGCCCATTTCGAAGCGCCAGTATTGGTGAATTGTGCCGGTGCCTGGGGCGACACGGTTGCGGCGATGCTGGGCGATAGCGCGCCGCTCACCGCGCAAGCCCTAACCATGATGGTGACGGAGCGGATTTCCCATTTCATCGATCCGGTCTGCGGGCTCGCCAGTGGCGGTTTGTCATTCAAGCAATCGGATGAAGGCACATTGGTGATTGGCGGGGGACATCTCGGACATGCGGACCGGGATGCGGAAACCGCGGAGCCTGATCCAATAGCGCTTGGGCGCAGCGCCCGAACGGTCGCCCGTGTATTCCCGCAATTGAAGGATATGCCGATAGCCCGGACCTGGTGTGGCCTCGAAGGGAAGATGCCAGATGAAATTCCGGTGATCGGGCC
>CAXAGK010000495.1:0-3159 GCA_963968305.1 uncultured Rickettsiales bacterium
TTCCGTCTTTGGGTCACCGACCTATTTCATTGAGGGAGATATGTTCTACGGCCAAGACCACTTGGAGATGGTGGAGCGCGCATTGTGCCAACCCTACAAGCCGTCGAATTTTGATTTGAGCTAAATTCGGAGACTCCATCTATGAAACTCGCCGTCGAATTCCCCAGCGTCGCCTATCGCGAAGGCCCGAAAGCAGTTGGTAAACTTGCTAAGGGGATTGAGGATATCGGCTACGATCAGCTCGACGTCTATGATCATGTGGTGATGGGCTACGATATCGAAGGCCGGACCAAATCTATCTATCCGGCACAGATGCCGATCATCGAGGCCTTCATGATGCTGTCCTATGCGGCGGCAGTGACCGAGAAGATCGGTCTCGGCACCGAGGTGTTAATTCTGCCGCAACGCCAACCGGCCTTGGTGGCGAAACAGGTTAGCTCCCTTGATACGCTATCGGACGGGCGGGTGCGGTTGGGCGTTGGAATCGGTTGGCAAGAATCCGAATACGAAGCACTCGGCGAAAGTTTTACGACGCGGGGGCGGCGCATGGACGAAGCCATGGAGCTGCTGCGGGCCTATTGGCGGGAAGAACGGATCGAGTTTGAGAGCGAGCACTACCCGACCGAAGCCATGGCGATGGAGCCGAAACCGCCTCAAGGCGGGGACTTGCCGATCTGGGTCGGCGGCAATACACCGCCCGCGTTCCGCCGTGTCGGCAAGTATGGCGATGGCTGGTTGGCGAGCCAGGTGAGCGATGCGGATTTCGCCAAGCGCGCCATGGACACGATCCGGGAGGCGGCTGTCAGTGCCGGCCGCGATCCAAATTCGCTCGGTTGGCAAAGCATGATCGCGCCGCCACCCCGTGCCGGAGATACGGCGGGCAAGACATTCTATGCGGAGCCTGACCGTGTGGCAGCCCGCGTGGTGGAACTTAAGGAGATGGGCTTCGATGGGGTCGCCGTGAACGCGACGGCAATCTTTCAATCCGGCTCACGCAGCGTCGACGCGATGCTCGATGCCTTGCGGACCATTCACGACCGTTTGCGCCAGGAGGTCGGCTAGTCATGAAAGTTATTCGATTAGGAAACGCACTAGGTGCGGAGATTTGTAGCATCGACATCGCAAAAGCTCTGTCCGATGCGGAGATTGATGCAATTCGAAAGGCTTGGCATGCGCACCATATCATCGTCTTTCGCGATATCGATTGGACGCCGGATGAGCATATGGCGTTTTCGCGCCGGTTTGGCGAGCTTGACGATCATGCCGCCACACCGAACGATTCATTAGAAGGCTATCCCGAACTTCTCGAGGTCACCAATATCCCGAAGAACGGAAAACCGTCACCTACGCGAACGGCAGGCCGGAATTGGCATTCCGATTACGCCTACACCAATCGTCCGGCGAATTCTTCGATGTTGTATTGCACGCAAAAGCCGTCCGTCGGCGGCGACACCATGTTCTGTAACATGGCGCGCGCCTATGACGAGTTGTCCGATAAGATGAAGGATATCGTAGCCGATCTCCAATCGGTCTATGATTTCAATATGGTGGCGGGCGCCAAGGACCGCAGCTCGGGAAACCTAGATGAATTGAACGTGATCAATCCACCGATTGCCCATCCCTGCGTGCGCATCCACAACGAAAGTGGCGTAAAGGCGCTTTATGTGAGTGAACGGACATCGCATTTCGACGGGATGAGTGCGGCGGAAAGCGCGCCGATCATCCGCTATCTTTGCGATCATGCAACCCGGCCAGAGAACGTCTATCGCCACCAATGGCGGGTCGGCGATCTCGTCTGCTGGGACAACCGCACGGCCATGCATTTGGCGCTTGGTGATTTCGACCCGGCGGAACCGCGTCACATGCTGCGCTCCACGGTCCAAGGCGAGAAATCTGGGTATGTGGTGTCGGCCCCTTCCGCCTAGTTCGTCGAGGGCGCTACTTCCGTCATGAAATGATCCATTCGATCCAAGGTTTCCCCTAGGGTCGGTGCGCGGAAATCGAAGATAAGCTCCCTGACGCCAAGCGCTTCGTATGTCTTGATATCTTCGATGACCTTCGCCGCTTCTCCCGCGAAGGGCAGTCGGTCGTGGCCCGCCGGGGTCAGGCCCGGATCATAGGACGGCGCTTTCAGCGAGATGAAGAGGTCCTCAAAATTCCGGCCTTCCGCCTCCGTCAGAGTTTTCAACTCACCAAGCAATCTCTCGAACTCCGCCGGCGGCAGAGGCGAAGCCGCCGTGGCACCCACCGGATGCCATCCGTCGCCGTACTTGGCGGTACGCCTCAGCGCTGGCTTACTGTGACCGCCGATCCAGATGGGTGGGTGTGGGTTTTGGACCGGATGTGGCACACAGCGGAGTTCCTTGAAGGAATAGAATTCGCCGTCGAAGGAGACCGGGTCCTCGGTCCAGCATTTCTTGAATATCTCCAGATATTCGTTGCTGACTGCCCCTCGCTTGTCGAAGTCGGCCGCGTGGAGCGCCTCGAACTCTTCGCGCATCCAACCGACGCCGACACCAACCGTCACTCGGCCTTGCGAAAGAACGTCGATCGTCGCCAGCGTTTTCGCGGTTGTTAGCGGGTTACGGTGCGGCAGGATCATGACGCTGGTGACAAGGCGAGAGGTCGTCGTCAGGGCCGCGACGAAAGACATTAGGGAGAGTTGCTCAAGCGCGTCGCCCTGCCCGGGAAACCCACCGTCAACCGTGTAGGGATAAGGTGAATTTATCTTGGTCGGAAAGACGATGTGATCTGCGATCACGATGGTCGCAAATCCCATGCCCTCGCCTTGCCCGACCAGCTCGCTGATCGCACCCGGCTCGCTGAGCGGCCCTCGGGTTGGCAAGTAGTATCCGTATCGCATCCTTAGTCTCCAAATATTTTTGTGTAGGCAGCTTGGGTCACCGGTCCGCCTTGATTAATAGGCATTTCCTTTTGTTTCTCGCGTTGGCGCAAGCGAAAGGCGTATTCGTGGGGCATTTGTCCGAATGGGTCCGTGGCACCCAGCGTCTTTGCTGCGTGCGCCGCCCAGTCCGCGTTCCATAAAAATTCCCGCGCGAGCGCGACCAGATCTGCGCGCCCCGATTGCAGGATGCCTTCCGCCTGATTTGCTTCGGTTATACCGCCTACTGCGATGGTCATGATGTCGGCCTCCCGGCG
>CAXAGK010000496.1:0-3140 GCA_963968305.1 uncultured Rickettsiales bacterium
CGGGAGCTGAACCAGCGCCTGCAAATGCGCGACGGTATCCTAAGCGAGCAGGAATTTCAGATCCTTCACCCGGGCGGATGTCACGCTCTCTCGGTTGGTCTCACTCATCCCATCGACGTGACGATTGAGGGGCACACTGGGTATTACTGCGGTGGTATGAACCAGGAAGCCCGGATCACCGTGAATGGCAATGTTGGCACCGGTGTCGCCGAAAATATGATGTCCGGATGCGTGCGCGTGAAGGGCGATGCGAGCCAATCGGCCGGCGCGACCGCACATGGCGGCTTGCTGGTGATTGAGGGCGATGCGAGTGCCCGCTGCGCGATATCCTTGAAGGGCGGTGATGTGGTGGTCTGTGGCTCAGTTGGTCACATGGCGGCATTCATGGCGCAGGCGGGTCGGTTAGTCGTGTTGGGAGATGTCGGCGACGATTTGGGTGATTCTCTCTATGAAGCGGATATCTATGTCGGCGGAACCGTCGCCAGTCTCGGTGCGGATTGTGAAGAGAAAGAGATGACTTCCGATTGCCGTGGAGAACTTGAGAAGCTTTTGGCGGAAGCTGGTGTGACGGCTGACGTTAGCAAGTTTAGGCGCTACGGATCGGCCCGAAAACTTTACCATTTCAACATCGACAATGCCGGCGACTATTAGGCGGAGAATGTGATGAACGATCGAAACGACGCGTCTGGCTCCGCGACTTATACGCCGAAGGTTATTGACGAAATTCACCGCGCGGCGCGCGAAGGTATCTACTCGATCAGAGGGGCCGGGGCTAAGCGCTCGGTACCGAATTTCGACGATCTGGTATTTCTCGGCGCGTCGATGTCGCGCTATCCGTTGGAAGGATACCGGGAGCGCTGCGATACCAACGTTGTGATCGGCGCACGCTATGCCTCCAAACCGATTGAGCTCGATATACCGATCACCATCGCGGGCATGAGCTTTGGCGCCTTGGGTGCCAATGCGAAGCGCGCCCTCGGGTTGGGCGCGAGCGCGATGGGGACGAGTACGACCACCGGCGACGGCGGGATGACACAAGAGGAGCGCGAAGCCTCGAAGACACTGGTCTACCAATATCTGCCGTCACGTTATGGCATGACACCGGACCAACTCCGCCAAGCGGATGCGATTGAAGTGGTCGTGGGGCAGGGTGCGAAGCCCGGTGGTGGCGGGATGTTGCTCGGCCAGAAGATTACCGATCGCGTGGCCGAGATGCGCACGTTGCCGGCGGGCATCGACCAGCGCAGTGCTTGCCGTCACCCGGATTGGACGGGGCCAGACGACCTCGAGATTAAAATTCAGGAACTGCGTGAAATCACCAATTGGGAAAAACCGATCTATGTGAAGGTCGGCGCGACCCGAACACGCTATGACGTAATGCTTGCGGTTAAGGCTGGGGCCGATGCCGTGGTGGTCGATGGCATGCAGGGCGGCACGGCGGCGACGCAGGACATCTTTATCGAGGATGTCGGCATCCCGACATTACCGGCCGTGCGCCTCGCCGTGGAAGCGCTGCAAGAGCTCGACATGCATCGCAAGGTCCAGCTGATTGTCTCCGGCGGTATTCGCACAGGCGGCGACGTCGCCAAGGCGTTGGCTTTGGGGGCGGATGCGGTTTCCATCGGTATGGCGGCGCTCATGGCGCTCAATTGTAACGCTCCTCTATTCGAGGATGATTACGCGGCGCTCGGGACACGACCGGGCGAATGTCATATGTGCCACACCGGTCGGTGTCCCGTCGGCATTACCACGCAAGATGCGGAATTGGAAAAGCGACTAGATCCGGAAGAGGGCGCTCGTCGGGTGCGAAATTATCTCTCGACCTTGACGATGGAGTGTCAAACTTTGGCGCGTGCGTGCGGTAAATCTCACGTCCACAATCTCGAGCCGGAAGATATGGTGGCGCTGACGGTAGAAGCCGCGGCTATGGCACGGGTCCCCTTGGCGGGAACCGACTGGATACCGGGTATTAATAAATAGAACTTAGCAATACGGGGGGAGATACAAAATGGCCGGCAAGCTCGAAGCTTTCGCGAAGAAGCATGGCATTAAGTACTTTTTGTTCAATTTCACGGATCTTCGGGGTGTTCAGCGCTCCAAACTCGTCCCAGCATCGGCGGCTCCGGCGATGGAAAAGAGTGGTGCAGGGTTCGCAGGATTCGCGGCTTATTTGGATATGACCCCCGCGTATCCCGATATGTTCGCGGTGCCTGATCCCTCAAGCTTGATGCAATTGCCGTGGAAACCGGAAGTGGCCTGGGTCGCTGGTGACTTGGTGATGGAAGGGGCGCCGGTCGCCCAAGCCCCGCGGGTCGTCTTGAAGCGCCTTCTCAACGCCGCCATGAAAAAAGGGCTTCGCCTGAAGACAGGGGTCGAGGCCGAGTATCATCTGATCGATCCGGAGGGGACCGATATCTCAGACCCTCACGATATCGCCGGTAAGCCGTGCTACGACCAATCCGCACTCATGCGGCGGTATGAGGTCATCGCGGAAATTTGCGATGCCATGCTAGGGCTTGGTTGGGGGCCGTATCAGAACGATCATGAGGACGCGAATGGTCAGTTCGAGATGAACTGGGATTACGACGACGCGTTGGTGACAGCGGACCGACACGCCTTCTTTAAGTTCATGGTGAAATCAATTTCGGAGAAACACGGACTGCGCGCGACTTTCATGCCAAAGCCGTTTATCCATTTGACGGGTAATGGCTGTCACGCTCATGCTTCTGTCTGGGACAAGACAGGAAAGAAGAACTTGTTTTTCGACAAGAAGGACGAGCTCGGCCTGTCGCAATTGGCCCATCATTTCCTCGGCGGTGTCCTGCGGCACGCCGAAGGCCTGTGCGCCCTTACAAACCCGACCGTGAACAGCTACAAGCGTCTCAATGCGCCAGTAACCTCGTCGGGGGCGACGTGGGCGCCGAACGTGGTGACGTGGTCCGGCAATAATCGCACCCATATGGTACGCACTCCGGATACGGGCCGTCTCGAGTTTCGCCTCGCCGATGGAGCTGCCCATCCGTATCTATTGCAGGCAGCTTACTTGGCGGCGGGCCTAGACGGTATCGACAATAAGATCGATCCTGGCAAGCGCTTGGACATCGACATGTATGCGGAGGGCCATACGGTCCGGGCGCAGA
>CAXAGK010000497.1:0-3139 GCA_963968305.1 uncultured Rickettsiales bacterium
TCGCGGAGCGCAATACGCTCCGATTGCTCGAACTGGTGAATGATATTCTCGATATGGAGAATATCGATTCGGGTCGCATGGATATTAATTTGAAACCAATGGATATCCGAACCTTGGTCGAACATGCAATTCAAGACAATCGAGCCTACGCGGAACAGTTTGGCATCGACTTCGTACTTGCACCGGACGCCCTATCGACCAATGTCTCCGGTGATTAGACGCGACTGATACAGGTGATGGCGAACTTGTTGTCGAATGCGGCTAAATTCTCGCCTAAAGGCAGTGAAGTAAACATTACCGTGATGGATGAAGACACAAGGGTGAAGGTCATTGTTTCGGATCATGGCCAGGGAATTCCGGAAGATTTTCGCGATCAAATTTTCGAACGATTCACGCAAGCCGACTCATCCGATAAGCGGCAATCCGGCGGTACCGGCTTGGGCGTAAGTATCTCCGCTGCGATCGCAGAGGCGCATGGAGGTCGTTTGGATTTCAATTCCGTGACCGGAGAAGGGTCGTCATTTTATTTTAATTTGAAGAAAATTGTGGCTTAGGCGAGAACGACCCACAACATCGCCGCGCCGATGGCGATGAAAAGGGTGCCGATAAACTTGACCATGGCGGCCTGATCAAATCGGCCCTGAAGACGGGGGCCAATTTGGCCGCCGATGATAACCCCCGGGATCGTATAGCAGACCAAATTCCAGGGAATCGCCGTTAATCCCCCGCTCGCGATCAATCCAGCCGTTAGTGTCACCGAACAAGCGATGACCACGAGGATTGCGACCATAACGGAAGTGCCTGCGGCGACAGGAACGGGAATGCGGTGTCGCTTAATTAGTTGCGGCATCATCACCTCGCCAATGCCGACGGAAACCATTCCCGTCAGAAGGGCTCCCGTGCCCGTGACAATTGCTCCGATGCCTTGGCGTGGTCGTGGATACTCGTAGGTAGTGCCGTCCCGGTCGACAATTCGCCGCCGTTCCTCGGTTCCCACATCCATTTCGCTTGCGTCAGGTGCGATACCGCTTTGGCGTTGCAACATGACGGCAGCCAAAATCAGCATCAAAATGCCGTATCCTGCTTTTAACAGATTGTCATCGACAGCCTGCGCGAGTAACGCCCCGATAATGCCGAAAGGTACCCCGACCGCGGCAAACGGGATCGCAGCTTTAAAATCAATCAATCGACGCCGGTAGTAGCCGAGAAAAGCGGACGTAAAGCCAAAACATTGCGTCAATAGAGCAGCGCCGAACGCGGCGACGGCGCTTTGTAAAAGGTATTCAGGCCCAAGGAGAGGAAGCAGAATTATAAAGATTGGCGTGAAGAGGGCGGGGCCACCGATTCCGCAAAGCGACGCCGTCGTGGTAACGCCGATCGCAAGCGGAAACAAGAACCAATAAATCGTCCAGTCCATATCTTCACGCCCGGTAACGGACCTTCCTCTTTTCAGTCGAATCAGGGCCAGATATAAGTAGCTTCAACAGACCGCATGGATGAGCCGCCAGATGGAAGTAGACCAGACTAAATATCGAACAATCTGGCCAGCCCAGGACGGTTGGCGCGTCGGAATTATAGACCAGACCCGACTGCCGCACGAGTTCGTAATTCGGGAGCTTGAAACGGTCGACGCTGTGGCCGAAGCCATCAAAGTGATGCGGGTGCGCGGTGCGCCGCTAATCGGTGCGGCAGCCGCCTACGGCGTGGCGGTGGCAATGCATGAGGATGCCACGACCGAAAACTTGGAGCGGGCCATTATTTTGCTCGGATCGACGCGACCGACCGCGGTGAATTTGAATTGGGCGCTGGACGATATGCGGTTCCGTCTGTTGCCCCTCGACGAGGGCGAGCGGGAAGCCGCCGCCTACCTTCGTGCGGCAGAGGTTTGTGACGAAGATGTCGAGATCAACCGGCGGATAGGCGCATATGCGCTGCCACTGATCGAACGCATCGCGGCCACGAAAGCGGCAGGTGATCCCGTCAATATATTGACCCACTGCAACGCCGGATGGTTGGCGACGGTGGATTGGGGTACAGCGACCTCAGCGATTTATCAGGCTCATAATGCGGGCATTCCTGTGCACGTCTGGGTCGATGAGACACGACCCCGGAACCAAGGGGCGAGCCTGACGGCTTGGGAACTTGGGCATCACGGGGTGCCGCATACGGTCATCGTCGACAATGCAGGTGGGCATTTGATGCAGCATGGAAAAGTTGATCTGTGCATCACGGGCACGGATCGCACGACCGCCAGTGGCGATGTTGCCAATAAGATCGGCACATATTTGAAGGCGCTAGCGGCCGATGACAACGGCGTTCCTTTCTATGTGGCTTTGCCGTCGCCGACGATCGATTGGACGCTCGATGACGGGGTAGCGGGCATCCCGATTGAGGAGCGTGACGGCGCGGAGGTTACGGATATGACGGGACTGACCTCGGGTGGGGAAATAGAAACCGTAAAGATTGTGCCGGATGGCTCGTCTGCCGCAAATCCCGCATTCGATGTCACGCCGGCGCGCCTCGTTACCGGATTGGTGACTGAACGTGGAATTGCCGACGCTTCTCGAGAAGGTTTGAGAAAATTGTTTCCCGAACGGGCTTAGGGCAATTCAAATAGCAAACGGCCCAAGCCTTCGATTGGTTTTTGCACACCCATCGACTTCATCACCGACCAGAGCACGACCTGATTTGTCGTGATTACGGGCTTTCCAAATCGCTCTTCCCATCCGGCGATATGCCGCATGGTTGGAAAGTTTCCGCCGGGGACGACGAGCGCCTCAATTTCTGGGCTGTCGATCTGCTCGAAAGCGGCGAGTGCATGACTTTCGTCTAAAGCTCCGATGGCATAGGCATCGGTCGCGCCGAAGCCCTCCATGGCCACGACCTCAAGCCCGCTGCGGGTTTCGTAATAGGCCTTGGCTCGACTGATGACTTCTTCCGAATAGGGAGAGACGAGAGCAATTTTCTTCGTGCCAAGCGCATTCGCCGCCATGCCGATCGCTTCGGCGGAGGTCGTTGCGGGCACGTTGGCACCCTCGGTGATCATTGCCTTGATACGCGCGTCATAGCCTTCCTCAAACAAACTTGCGGACGTCTGTATCAAGCAAACGACCTCGACCTTGGAATTTCCCAACATTTT
>CAXAGK010000498.1:0-3130 GCA_963968305.1 uncultured Rickettsiales bacterium
CGGTGCCGAGCATTTTGCTGCGCTCGTTGTCGAGCAACACGACGTGATATTCGCCGGGCCCATCGAGATCATCCGGTCGCCGGGGACCGGTCGAGAATGTGGTGTAGACAGAGGCCTCTTGTCCGGTCGCCGACCGCGCCAACACCCGTAATATCGTCGAGGCATCTTCCAAGGTTGGGACGACTTTCTCCAAACTCGCGACTACGATATGCGCTTTCGGAATAGTCTGGGTGAGATCGCCGTTGCCTTCATTTGTAACAATGACGGACGTCCCAGTCTCGGCGATGAGAAAATTCGCACCGGTCACACCCACATCCGCGTCGAGAAATTTTTGCCGTAGTTCCTCACGCGCTTCATCGAGCAATTCGCGGGGCTCCTCCAGCAAGCGGTTCGGGTCACGGTCGGTGTGTTTTTTGACGAAGGCTTCCGCGACCTCATGCTTCAGCACATGGATCGCCGGGGCGATAATGTGGCTCGGCGGTTCTTTGCGCAGCTGGATAATATATTCGCCCAAATCCGTCTCAATGGGCTCGATATCGTTTTCCTCGAAGAAATCATTAAGGCCGATTTCTTCGGCGATCATCGTCTTGCCTTTGGTGACCGTTTTCGCGTCGAGGCGGCGGCAAATGGCAAGAATCGTTTGCCGTGCATCCTCCGGCGTCGAGCACCAATGCACATGCCCGCCCTGCTCAGTCACTTTTCGCTCAAAGCGCTCCAGGTAGTAATCGAGATTTTCCAGGGTGTGGTTCTTGATGTCTCGCGCTTGATCGCGAATTTGATCGAATTCCGGAAGGCGGTCGCGCGCTTCCGAGCGGCGGTCGACGAAACCGGTTTTCATCTTCGTCAACGCGACCTGCAGATTGCCGTCGTCCAAGGCTTTGCGCGCATTGTCGATAAATCGCCCGGTCTTTACTTCCTGCATGACCCTACTCCCCCTCGCCAATGGAGGGGGTATCAGTCATTCCCGCCAGAACTTCCGCGATATGCCGGACTTCGACGGACGAGCCTTCGCGCTTCAGCTTACCCGCGATATTGAGCAAACACCCCATATCGCCCGCTAAAACGGTTCCGGCGCCAGTCTCCGAAATATCAGCGCATTTATCACCGACCATCTTGTTCGATATATCCGGATACTTAACACAGAACGTGCCGCCGAATCCGCAACAGGCCTCGTTATAGGTGAGCTCGCGAATTTCGACGCCGTCGATTGATTGTAGCAATTTACGCGGCTGCGTCCGGACCTGCATTTCACGTAGGCTTGAGCACGAATCATGATACGTCACGGCGCCATCAAATTCCGCGTCCACTGAAGTCATCCCGCGAACATCGGTCATAAATGAAATCAATTCATACGTCCGGCGCGCCAAGTCCCGGGCGCGGGCGGACATCGCGTCATCCCCTTCGAAAAGTTCGGGGTAGTGTTTCGACAGCATTCCGGCGCAGGAACCGCTGGGGGCCACAATGTAGTCGTAGCCTTCGAAGGCCTTGATGGTTTGGCGCGCGATAGCCTTGGCGTCCGCCTTGTCACCCGAATTATACGCGGGCTGCCCGCAACAAGTTTGTGCTTCCGGCACCGCGACATCGCATCCGGCGGCCTCGAGCAATTTAACAGCCGAGAAGCCTACGGATGGACGCATCAAATCGACGAGGCAGGTCACGAAAAGCGCTACCTGTGGCCGGCTATCTTTCACGTCCGCCATGGAAATTCCTTCACTTCGATTGTGGCCGCTAGAATGATCTTGGAACCAAAGAAACGCAACGCTTCAAGAGGTCGGCGCGGTCGCCGATTTCGGCAGGAGAATATAATATTGACCCAGGCTCTTCATCCGGCCCGCCTCCGCCAACGCATCCTTGCCGTATCCCCAGAAAAAGTCGCCTCGGATCGGACCTTTTATGGCGCTGCCTGTATCCTGCGCGACCATCAAACGGCGAAGCGGGCGCTCATCTTGCCCCGGCCAAACCGTATCGAGCCAAATGGGAAGACCCAACGGGATAAATTTACGGTCAACCGCCAAACTGCGGCGCGGAGTCAGAGCCACCCCTTGGGCACCGATCGGACCATCGCCCAAGATTTCACGAAAGAAGATATAGCGAGGGTTTCGCGCCAATAAGGTTTCAGCCTTCGAGGGATGGCGCGCCATCCAATTGCGAATTTGTGTCCAGCCGGCACTACCCGACGGCAGTTCCCCTTGGTCGATCAACACCCGGCCAATCGAAACATAGCCATGCCCGTTATTGCCTGCGTATCCGACTCGCATCACCGCGCCATCTTCCAACACGACCCGACCCGAACCCTGCACATTTAGTAAAAAGGCGTCGATGGCGTCGTCGACCCACGCCAAAACAGGTGCCGCTTCGCGGAGCGCACCTTTCTGAATATCAGCGCGTCGGTGATACGGAATGATACGTCCATCCGCCATGCGCCCAATTAGATTTTGACCGCGACGCCCTACTTCGAATTTTCCAAGATTTACGCGCACAAGATCGATCGGAAGGCCGTGGAGCGGCACGTTAAATTCCGGGCTCTGTATTCTCGAACCCCGCAGCTCTGCTTCGAAATAGCCGGTGAACAAACCCTGAGAATTTCCGGCAGCGGAAATGAGATGCGGGGCGAACCAATTTTCGAAAAATTTTTGCGCCGCCTGTGCATCACCCGTGGTCAGTTGATTTGCCGCTCGGCAAATCAGCACCCAATCCTCCGCCTTTATTCGGTGCCCCCCAATATGACTATCCGTATCTCCCAATAGACTGGGACAGGAACGGATAAAAGCGCCGAGCGCTTCCACATGCCGATCTCGTGTCCAAAACGGGAGATCAGCGAATGCCGTGGGTGTTAAATCTAGCTTAGCAGTATTGGATTGCTTCGGTAATCCCTTCGGTGCGCACGCCGCGAGAAATGCGATCACCAAAACTCCGGCAAAACGTCCGAAGAAATTCGAAAACGTCTTTGCCGTGCCTGTCATGCAATAGAATTAGTTGGGGCTGCGGGTCGCGATCAATACCCAATTCGGATTGGACGACGATACGTCGCGCGCAAAGGTCCAAATATCGGTAATGCGGGTGACGGCGGCGGGATCGCCCTCGACAATTTCACCTTCCGCATCGCGGGTCACGTTGACCTGATCGCTAA
>CAXAGK010000499.1:0-3130 GCA_963968305.1 uncultured Rickettsiales bacterium
TGCTTGCTGCGGCGTCTCAGCAGGCTGCACAGTCGCCTGCCCTTTCACTTCGCCGCCCCACTCCTTGATCAATTCTTCCTGGCGATTGCCGATGGAGCGTGCCTTTGCCTCGTGTCGGACGGCCAAATAGGCCGTCATGATCGGTGTCATAATGAAATTCAACATCCAACCCACCGCGGCGGAGCTGTACATAATCATCAACACGGATGGCTCCCCGACCAGTAACAATACCCCGGAGATGGTGTTTTGACCGGTCCATAATTTTATCGCGTACGGCAGGCATCCCGCCAAGTTCAGATACCCAATTGCCCGCGCTGTCACCTTGCCCGGACGTTTGTCGACGATGAAGGCAACAATAGACGGCGCCATACCTATCACCATCAGCAAGATTGTCGGGAAGAACGCAAACACCAACATCGGCGCGACGACCCAAGCGATGATCACCCTTCCGCGTGCGTTCCCTCCTGCTTGCTGATCGTCAGACATTCACACCGCTCATCCCGCTAAAAGAACATCATAGCAATGACTATCAATACGGACGCAACACAAGTGATGAAACCGGAAACCGTCGATGACATCTGCGCACCCATCTCGCGTGCAAAATAGTCGCGATGGGTTTTCTCGTATTCCAGTCTTTGGTCTTCCATCACCGTTCGTGAGTAAACCGCAACTGCTTGCTGGAACGCATTGGTGTCCGCCGCCACATCGCGCGGATCATTAACCGCATCGACCAAACGCGACAATCGGCCGTTCCGCGTCGCCTTCTTCAAGCCGTCACGGACCTGTTTTCGAATGCTCCGGCTGTGAAATCTCTTAATTGACGGCTCCAGCATCGACGCAATCGCACCTGAAAGGTCGACGAAATCGTGTTTGGAGACACGGTCCTGTATCGTCGCCAAGATCTTTACGGCCGCAATCAATGAGACATGCGGATCCACCTTGTTGTCGAGATCCCTTAGATCAGCGGTCACCTGACGGGCCATCTTCGACGCCAAGAATGCGGCGCCGTTCCGGTCGACCAGTGACTTTAATTCGCCCGTCGAAACAGCAATAAACTCAAGTGCAGGCAACATACCAACCACCTCGACGACATAATCATTTTCGAAGATCGGTGACCTACACGGAAGATTGGGATTCAGATCGTAGGCGACGCGCTCGATACCAAGGCCAAGGCCAATACGATCAACATTGCTTCGCGCGCGCTCGTAATCGCCGACGAACTTCTCCTCCACCTCAGTCAAGCGTCGCTGATTTTTCTGCCAAAATGCCGGCAGCTCTTCGCGCAATGTCTTGCCGAACTGGTCCCGCATATTCTTGTCGTCCAAATAGGAGCCGATCAACGCGCCCAGGCCTTCCACGGTTGCACGTAACTCGCGATATCGAATCGGCGCTTGCGGATCCAAGGCAATGCACACGCGTGAGACCATCCAATCATCGCTACGGTCTATCGACACAGGATCGGTCATCGCGACATTGACGCTTTCGATCAGTTCCTCGTCACTGAACCCGCGTCGGAGCCAAACATTGAGCGACCCATCCTTGATAGGAGTGACGGCAGCATCCCAATTGTTCGCAAACCCATTGGCGAGTTCGCGGGTCGTTTGATATTCCTCGCCATCGAAGACGAACGGTCTGTTCGCCTTGCGGGGAATAGCTTGCGGTTTTGGGTTTTGTCGGCGTCCATTCGACCAATACATCAGGTCGTTGACGGCCCAGCGTTCCTTCGGATCGTCATGCAACAGTCCCCGCAACACTTCCATCATCGTCAGCGAAATGCGTTCCCTGCCGACCAGCGCATTATACGTGCCGTGGGCCAGCTTTTCTTGAATGATCTGCTCGTCCGTCATTCCCGCCAACGGCACATGGCCGATCAACAGCGTTAAGATCGTAACGCCGAGTGAATAGATGTCATTCAAGGACGAACCGTCGCCCCGCCCTGCGGGCAGCGCCATGCCACTTTCGATCGTCTCAAAAATCGTTGGCTGCGCAATAGCGGGTGGGGCTGACACACAGTCGCCGAAAACCATACGTGACTGATCCGCGTCGGTATAAAAAAGATTATCCGGCCGAATTGCCCGATGGGTGAGATTGTTGTTAGCGAGAATTTCGAGGAATTCGGCGCCAGGTCTGACCAGCAAGCGGGCGACAGTATCCTCATGTATCGGACGCATTTTAGCGTCCAGGCTCGGCATGACACGGCCTCCGTTCGGCCTGTCGATGACGACGGCCGGACAGCGTCTGCCCTCCGACACCCAATCGATTACTCCCCAATCGTGGGGCTTCAGCATCATCCCCGTCTCGAGGCTGCCGATTGGCGTTATCTTGTCGACACGCAAGGGAAGCATCGGATCGCAAATCAGCGCCATAACTGGCTTGCCGCGGTCGGCATTCACACTTGCGTTGTGGGCAATGCACGGCGCTACGTCATAAGCCGGTATCGCGCCGCCAAGGTCTATCGTAAATCTGCCCTTGAGCGTAACGCTGCCACTGGCCGAGTTTTCGTCTTCGTTGCTACCTGCTAGGTTAAGCGCCATGACGTCACATCGTTTCCGCTAACTATCCGATAAGCGTTCTGACCGTCTTTAACAAGAAGTTTCTGCATTTAGTGAAGTATTCGGAAGTGTTGAAAGCAACTGAATTGCAGTTATATTTGTTATATTCAGTCGGCAAACGGGTCACGCACCATAATTGTATCGTCACGTTCGGGACTGGTCGATAAGAGCGTCACCGGAGCTTCGATCAATTCTTCGATGCGGCGAATATACTTAATCGCCGTCGCCGGTAAATCTGCCCAGGAGCGTGCACCCTGCGTGCTGTCGCTCCAGCCTTCCATGCTCTCGTAGACCGGTTCGGCTGCCGCCTGTAACGACGGCAGGGTCGGAAAGTAATCGAACTTCTGACCGTCAATTTTATACCCGACGCATACTTTCAGCTCGCTCAAGCCGTCCAACACATCAAGTTTGGTGAGCGCGATGCCATCCATACCGGATAATTTCACGGATTTACGTACCAACACCGCGTCGAACCACCCGCAGCGCCGTTGGCGTCCTGTAACTGTCCCGAATTCCTTCCCCCGTTCGCCAAGGCGACGACCGACTTCGTCTTCTAGTTCCGTCGGGAATGGTCCCGA
>CAXAGK010000500.1:0-3125 GCA_963968305.1 uncultured Rickettsiales bacterium
GATTTTCGGGTCGCCGTATGTCTCGACGAAAGTGTTTGTCGTGTCGACGAACAGGTAAAAGCAGGGGTGCATCGCGTAGCCGATTATTGTGCGTCGCAAGGTGCCACGGTTTCACACACTGCCCGGCCCGAGTTCGACTTCGCGCACGCACAAGACCGGTATTTGACAATTTTGCGGGGTGCGACCGGTGCGCTTATGAATGAAGAAGAATTTGCGTCGGCGCGGGAAATCGCCGACAGGCTTGCAACGGATGATCAGAGTTACTGGGCCTATCTAAATCGTGCTGCGGTACAGGATCATCGTCATTTCTTTGCCGCCGAACAGGATCGCCGCCGAATTCGAGATGCCTGGGCCGCGTTCTTTCAGGATTGGGATATTTTTCTGTGCCCTATAGCGGCCAGCACTGCTACCCGGCACGATCAAGATCGCCCCCGCCACGAGCGGACAATAGCCGTCAACGGACGCCAGGAAAGTTATAACGATCAATTGTTTTGGGCAGGGATGGCGACTCTACCATACTTGCCCTCAACGGTGCTTCCGGCGGGCCCGGCGGACAATGGCCTGCCGGTTGGTGTGCAAGCTATTGGTCCCTACCTCCAGGATTTGCGCACGATACGGTTTACCGAGCTATTGGAACATGGATTTTGCGGATTCTCGGCGCCGCCAGGGTATTAGCGCAAAAATGCCAACACGTAGGCCGCCGCGAAGACGAGCTGAATGAGGGCGAACGGCACCGCACGTTTGACGAAATCGGCGAACGACAGGTGTATCTTGAATTTGTGGATCAAGGTGACAGCGACCAGAGTTGATGCGGATCCGATGGGTTTGATGTTGCCGCCTAAATTCGCACCAAAGATAACCGCCTACCAATAGGGTGAGTGGGGCGATAGATTCATGCCGCCGAGGATTTTCGCAAGCATTGCCGCCAGGGGAATGTTATCGGTCACCGAACTGGCGATGGCAGAAACCACGAGCAATACGGCGGTTCCAGCGAGTTCACCTAATGCAAGGTTGGGCTTGATGAATTCGCCGATGGCTTCGAGCACCAGCGCGTGCTCCATCTTGTTGATAACGATAACCAGACAGCCGAAAAACGCAAGCAGGTCCCAATCGATGGCTTGGTAAAAACGATCCGCCGTCGCCTTGTAGCAGGTCAGCATGATGGCAGCGAAGGCGAGGGCGACATAGCCGAGACCAAGTTCGTGGATATAGGGTGTGATGGACGCCGTGGCCATCGCTAGGATGAACAGGCCGGTCATGATAGTGCCAAACCAGAAGAATTTTTGTGATCCAAGACCGTCGTTCTCGTCGAACCCGGCGACCTTGTCTTGTGCGTCGGCTTTCTCGCTCTCGGTCGCCAATCGTTTAATGCCGAAGATTTTGCCGCCCATCCAAATTGTGATGGTTGTCGCCAAAATCACGTAAGGGTTCGCCTTCAGGAAAAACTCAACGAAACTGATGCCCGCTGCATTGCCGACGATAATGTTCGGAACAGACGAGATCAGCGTCAGCAGACTGCCGACATTTGTGAGCAATCCTTCGATTAGGAGAAATCCCAATAGCTTGTTCATTCGCCAAGCTTCTCTAGTGATAAACCCGAGAGCGTTCCAACAATGATCATTGCCGTCACATTGTTCAGGACGGCTGAGAAGACGATTGTCATCAACCCGTAAAAGATCAGTAGTATCAATGGATCACCGCGCGACGCCTTCGTCAGCTTGGTGGCAATCCAGGTAAAGAGATCCGATTTGCTGGTGACGTCGACGAAGATCGAAGAGCCCAGGATAATCGCGATGACTTCCCAATCGACACCTGGAATATAGATCGGCAGGTTAACCGTATGTCCCATAATCGTGACCGGATCGCGATGGACCAGGCCGAAGGCGGACGCGAGAAAAAGCGCTAATACAGCCGCAATTCCGACAATGACGGATTTTTTCGCGTGTAGCTTTTCCTCAAGTGCTAGGCACAAAACCATGGCGACGAGCAAAGCACCGAAGAGGAGAGTGATGGAGCCGGAGACATGATGCATGATGATCTTAGAGCATCAGGAGTGGAATTTTGCGGAGTTCGACCGCGAGCGGATAGGCGAGACCATGCATGGCGAGTTGATCTTCATCCTTGGTGCGCATGAGGAGTAAGTCGACCTCATGCTCGTCAATCAATCTGCTGTATTCATCGAGCCGGCGTCCCATAGTCACAATTTCTTCGATTTTGATGGGTGCCTCGGCGGCTTCGATCCCTGCCCGGCAAGATTTTACGTAGTCATGGGGCTCCTTCAACAATTGGCTCTCAAGGCCTTCCCGAGCGGTCTCTGTATCTATTTCTGGTAGCTTCGAGATCGCTGTCATATAGCGCTCGAACCGGGCTTCCGCTTCGATGTGGCTGAGCCAGCAAGTGCCCTGCGGCGCGGTAAATGAAAGGGCGGAATTTATAAGGGAGGCTTCTCCCAAAAGATGGTCGGTAATCGCCATCACGTGAGACGTGTTGGTCAAACTATGCGCGGCCGCGTGCTCCGCTTCCGGATGGGGTATCACCAAGACCGGTGTCGCGGTGGCTTGCGTCAACACGTCAAGGTGCTCGCCTAGGCTGACGGGCCATCGCCAGCCTTGCGAATAGAGATGGCGGTAGGTTGCAATAAGGTCAGGCTTCTCGGATTCGATTTGGTTCAATAATGCGGCGAGGTCGGCGGAGGTTTCGTTGTCGACGACGATCCACTCGGCGTCGTCATGGTCAATGGCAGATAGAAATTTTCGAACATCACCGACAAAGGAAGTGGCGGCACCGGGTGCCAAGTCGGTGATCACCAACGTCTTGTCGATCCGAACGGGCTCATAGACGAATACTTCCTTCGAGGCGGCGCGGAAGGTCGATTTGAACTGATCGAGCTTGGTCATTGGGGCGTATCACCCTCCATCGTGACGCGATGCATCACGCGGCGCTGACCATGATAGTCGTTCAGCGGATAGTGCAGGGCGCACCGGTTATCCCAGATGGCGATGGAGCCAGGCGCCCAATGGAAACGGCAGGTGAACTCTGGCCGAATCTGGTGCTCGAAGAGGTACTCCAAAATCGGGGCACTTTCTTCCGGTGTTGCTCCTTCGAAGCAGACCGTATGGCCACGG
>CAXAGK010000501.1:0-3124 GCA_963968305.1 uncultured Rickettsiales bacterium
GTCAAAAATGGTGAAGGTCGCGGCTGGATTGTCGAAACGCGAGACCACATTCGACATATAGATACCGCCGAGACCTTCATCGACGAACCGGCGACCGGAATTGTCGACAACGATGGCGGCAGCGGCGATTTGATCGAGCTGCGGATAAGGACTGAAGCCTTCTCTTTGCATGGCCTCACGCGCGAGAAAATGGCCGTAGAAACGCTCCATGAAGATCAATTCCGCACCCGCTGCCTCTGCCATACGGATACCATCGCCGGTCGCCGTGCCAGCGCTCCGCTGGACCAACAGATCGGGCCGTTTGGCGATATATTTGCCGACCATGTTGGGATTCCCTTGGAACCCACCATCGGCGATCAGTACCGACTTCGCGGAAACCTGGATCGGATCGTCCTCGCCAATACGGACGCTCATACCCTTACATGCCTCGCCATCCATAAGGAGTTCCAGAGCCTCCGCATCTCGGTGCAATGTGCCGCCGGCGGCCAACAGCTTGCGGGTCAGAGTCTTGATCATTTCGTCTGGGCCGTGACCTGGCCAGTCGAGCCCGGCTAGCATCGGCCGGTGCGGCGTGACCATGAATTTGTGCATCGGCGTTGGGCCCGGCGAAAAGTCGACGCCGTGGTCGCGCAGCCAATAGATGGTGCGCGCAGCATTCTCCGCGACGACAGTGGCGAGATTCGGGTCGGCTTCGTCCTTCGTGACCCGATTGATTGCATCGACCAGGCCACTGGGATCCGACGTCGGGTCGGTATAGGCGACATGGAAGGCACCGCCCGCGAAGCGCGAGTTGCAAGGATAGCGCTCGTCGGCGCCCCGCTCGAACACGTGGACGGAGAGGCCCCGTTCAGCAGCAGTGACACCAGCCGTTAATCCAGAGAGCCCGCCGCCGATCACGGCAAGGTTGGTTTCGATTGGGTCGGATAACACAGTGTCGTTCACGTCGACGGCTCCTTTGAAGGATTTCTCAGAATTGCAGATTAAGTGCGGCTGGTTGCCTCGGCGGCAATCAACCCCATAGTGGCGGCTTTTATGAGCCCGCCGACATAGCCGAGGGCGCCCCCGCCTTCAAGCCCGCCGGTCGTCCCGCCCGCGGCGTAGAGGCCTGGTATCGGTTGGTCGTTCGCGTCACGCACTTGCATGTTCGCATCGACCAGAAGCCCGCCCATCGTCGACGTGATCCCGACCGCGAGCGGTATTGCCATAAAAGGCGGCGCATCGAGAGGGGTGGCAGGCTCGGCTCCATCGGTCCGGGGTGGTGTCGCGCCGGTACTATTGCCGGACCGGACAGCCGCGTTGTAGGCGTCGACGGTCTTGGTAAGAGTTTCCGGATCGGCACCAATTTTCCCAGCAAGCTCGGCCACGCTATCGGCTCGGAAGACCGTGCCACCGGCTTTTCCCACCGTCGGGTTGGCGGGATAGATCGATTTGACGCCCGGACCTTCTTCCCAAATGGTCCGGTCAAAGACGGTAAATGTAGTTGTGGGATCATCGAGTGCTGCAATGCGGTTCGCCATATAGATACCGCCGAGCCCTTCATCCAGGAACCGCGCACCCTCGGCATCGACGACCATGGCGGCGGCGGAGACCTGATCCAGTTGGGGGTAGGGTGTGAGGCCCTCATTCTCAAGGCCGTCCCGGCTCAGGAGATGCCCGTAGAAGTGGCTCATGTCGGAGAGGCGTGCCCCGGCGGCCTCTGCCATGCGGATGCCGTCGCCGCACCCGGTCCCGGCACTTCGTTGGATCAACAGATCGGGGCGGGGTGCGATGAACCGGCGCACCATCTCCGCATTACCTTGGAACCCGCCGTCGGCGAGCAGGACTGAGGCGCTTGCAATGGAATGACTCTCGCCCAAGCTGTCCTCGGCAATGAGGCCGGTGCAATTTCCGTTCGATAGGATGAGGTCGTTTGCCTTATATCCGAGCGCCAGAGTGCCACCCGCGGCTTTGAATTTTTCGGTCAGGTTACGCAATAGGACGTCGGGCCCATATCCTGGCCAGTCGAGCCCGGCTTTCAGCGGGCGCGGCGGCGCCATTAAGAACCGTTGCCAAGCGAGTGGCCCGCGAATGAACTTGGCACCTTGTTGGCGGAGCCAATCCAACGTCCGGGCCGAATGATCCGCGACGGCTTGGGCGACCACCGTGTCCACCTTGCCCTTGGTCATCGTCGTGATAGCCGCCATGAGTTCTTCGGCGGGGCGGTGAGGGTCGCCATATGCAATGTGGAAGACGCCGCCCGAATATCGGGAATTGCAGGGATACCGTGGGTCGCTGCCTTGCTCGAGAATGAGCACGCGCTTGCCCAATTCCGCCGCGCGCAAACCGGCGGTCAGCCCGGCCAGTCCACCGCCGACAATGGCGAAGTCGAAGGGGCTGTCTCCCATGCTCATGTGTTTTTGGCTCTGGCGATGGCTTCCGCCGTTCTCAGGCCAAAGATTAAAGCTTCCTGCAGCCCGCCGATGTAAGCGACGGCGGGGCCGCCTTCGAGCCCACCGGTGACATCGCCCGCAGCAAACAATCCGGGAATGGCATTGCCGTCGGCCCGCAGCGCCCGTCCGTCTGTATTGATGCACACGCCGCCCATGGTGTGGGTGAGGCCGACACAAGCGGGTGCCGCATAGAAGGGCGGTTTCGCTATCGGTCGCGCGTCTTCTTTGGCGTTACCGCGCGCGGGTGCGAGTGTCTCCAAAGTGCCCTCCGCCAAGGCTGCATTGTAGGCGCCGACGGTCTCGACAAGCGTTTGCGGCGGCAGTCCCGCGAGTGCGGCCAATTCAGCGATGCTGTCGGCAACATGCAGGGTGCCGCCTTGTTCCGGCAGATTCGGATTGGGCGGCCAAAAGAAATGCCGACCCGCTTCTTCCCAAATGGCGTCGTCGAACACCGCGTAAGGCGGGTTTGCTTCGTCGTGATGGGCAATGCCATTCGACAGAAAGACGAAATTCTCTCCTTCGTCGACGAACCGCCGTGCCTTCGTGTCGACCATCATTCCCGCCGCCGAGACAAAATCGAGGAAAGGGAAGGGCCAGAGCGCATCGTTGTGGAGAGCGTCAGCGCTCAGCGTATGGGCGTAGATATATTCCATGCCGATCAATCCCGCCCCCGCGGCCTCGGCGAGCCGGATACC
>CAXAGK010000502.1:0-3114 GCA_963968305.1 uncultured Rickettsiales bacterium
CCCTGCCGTAAGATTGAAGATTGTTGGAGCTAATCGGCGTCCGTTTCCTGCGCTTAGGTGAGGTGTGGCTTGGCGACGTGGATAACGAGCCACCAAACAATGCAGATAATCGCGCCGACGGCGATCGGCCAACGTAGGCCCGTGAAGTCCGAAATCCATCCCATTGCGATGGCACCAACGGCGGGAGCCGCTATATAGAGAGCGCCATATATTTTCGAGGACGCGGCCGCGAATATCGTCCGGGACCGATCATTGTATCACTGCCACGGTTCCGATCGTCGAGGCGGTGAAGGTGAATGTGGCAATTGTCGCAAGGCCAACAGCTGTCCAAAAATTAGGCGCTACACTGAGTGCCAAAGCGGCGACGCCAAATAGCAGAATATGCCCGATAATGGTGGCAAAAGTGCAGCGGGAATCGGGCCGGTGCGCTATCCAAAGACACGCGGAAATAGTGCCCGCACCGACCGCGCCCGCCAGCCATGAGAATCCATTCGCACCTTTCCCGAAAATATCATCGGCGAGGCCAGGGAGGAGTTCGAAAATCGGTCGGCCGAACACGGACAACAACAAGAACGACCAGATGACCGGATCGCCCGCCTGGTGCAACGTTGTAAATCTCACGCCGATTGAGAACTCATGTCGGAAACCTTTCCATTCGGTCAGATTGCGGGATTTACCGCCAATTCGCAGAAAGGGTAAGACGACAATCATCAAGTCATAGAGTGCCGCGGCGGCGAGGAAGGCGTGTGATGCCTCCCCGAATGCCAAGATCCGACCATAAGGGGTCCCGCAAATCGCGCGGCATGTGCATTGATCGACATTAAAGTGACGGCTTTCGCAATTTGCGGCTTTGAGACGAGAGTTGCTGTCAGCGACATGCGAACCGGTTGTTGAATGCCTGCAATCAGGCCATTGAGAACGGCGAAAGAGAGAAGCCCATATCGATCGATATGCCCATCCGAAATGAAGCTCGCCACGATGAGTACCAGTGCCACATTGCTCGTTTGGCAAAGTAGCGTGAGGCGTTTGCGGTTTAACCGATCCGCCGTCGCAATAAGGGCCAGCCAATATCCCGAGCTGGTCATTTTCCAAGTGAGCCACGCCACTGTCAACCGCTGCACCCAAAGGCCGGTGGCAACCGCGGGCGATCCCGTCCAGTAGAGGGCATAGTTTCGGCCCAACCGCTGTGGCTGCATTTCCTCCAAGGTTGTTCGCAGTTCACTCATATATTGCAACAATGTGAATTCATAGATACTAAAACGCGTGTGAACCAATCTGCAATCTAGATTCGAGATTAAATGAATTGGACGTTCCACCTTCATCGTTGACCTGCACCGCGCCATGGTCGAAGACTTAGCCTCCGTTTGGGAGGGCCTAATGTGAGTGCGGCGCCAAAATCGATAAAATTATCCGACTACCGTCCACCCGATTTCGTGGTGGACCGAATCGAGCTGACATTTAATCTCGAGGAAGAGGTGACGTGTGTCCGCAGCCGGTTTTCGCTCCGCGCCGCAGAGATGAAGGGTGGCCGCATCCCACCGCTGATCTTGAACGGCGAAGACCTCGATTTGAAATCGGTTTCGATCGATGGTCACGCTCTGACGGACGACGCCTATGACGTGACCGCGACGACCTTAACAATCAAGGAGCCGCCGCGCGGGGAATTTTCTCTGGAAATCGAAGTGGGAATTAGGCCGCAAGAAAATACCAAGCTGGAAGGCTTGTATAAATCGAGTGGAAATTACTGCACGCAGTGCGAGGCGGAAGGTTTCCGGCGGATCACATATAATTTCGACCGGCCGGATGTCATGTCGGTCTATACGGTGAGGATAAGCGCTGATAAGTCCTGTTACCCGGTATTGCTTTCCAATGGCAATCTGGTGGAGCGGGGTGAGACGCCGGATGGGCGACATTGGGTCGAATGGCATGATCCGCATCCCAAACCCGCATATCTGTTTGCCTTGGTAGCCGGAGATTTAGCCGTCGCCGAGGATCGGTTCACGACGATGTCAGGGCGCGATGTCGCACTACAGATCTTCGTGGAACACGGAAAAGAAAGCCGCTGTGGACATGCCATGGAATCGCTGAAGAAAGCGATGCGCTGGGACGAGGAACGTTTCGGTCTCGAATACGACCTGGATATCTACATGATCGTCGCCGTCAGCGACTTCAACATGGGCGCGATGGAGAACAAGGGCCTCAATGTTTTCAATGATAAATACGTCCTCGCCGATCCGGATACAGCGACGGATTCGGACTACAGCTTTATTGAAGCCATTGTTGCGCACGAGTATTTCCACAATTGGACCGGTAACCGCGTCACCTTGCGCGACTGGTTTCAACTGAGCCTGAAAGAGGGACTGACCGTTTTCCGCGATCAGGAGTTCTCGGCCGACGTGAGATCGGGCGCGGTTAAGCGCATCCAAGATGTCAGAACGTTGCGGGCGCGGCAGTTTCCGGAAGATGCGGGACCGCTCGCCCATCCGGTGCGGCCATCTTCCTATATAGAGATCAACAATTTTTATACCGCGACGGTTTACGAAAAAGGCGCGGAACTGGTTCGCATGATCCAGACCATCGTCGGGCGTGACGGTTTTACACGGGGGGTGCAGCGCTATCTTTCGGATAACGACGGTTGCGCGGCGACGGTCGAGGATTTTATCGCTGCGATTGAGGGCACGACCGGTGCCGACCTTTCCCAGTTTACGGATTGGTATGGTCAAGCCGGGACGCCCAAGCTGGAAATCGAAAAAGAATATGATCCAGCGAGTCGCCAGTGCACACTTACCTTTCGGCAATCGACGGCCGAGACGCCGGGACAGCTTGACAAGAAGCCACTCCATATCCCGGTTCGTCTCAGCTTGTTGGATCGCTCGGGTGCGGCCGTGCCTTTGCGTAGAGATGGCGACGCGGAAGCGCCAACGAGTCGCACGATCGAGCTGCACAAAGAGATGGAGAAAATTGTCTTCTCCGACGTGGAAAGCGACCCGATTATCTCCGCACTGCAGGATTTTTCGGCGCCGATCGTCCTCTCCACAGCCACGAGCGGTTCCGATCGCGCTTTCTTGTTGGCCCATGATCCCGACCTTTTCAACCGTTGGGAAGCCGGGCAGC
>CAXAGK010000503.1:0-3095 GCA_963968305.1 uncultured Rickettsiales bacterium
GTTCACGGATGGTGCTGCGGACCCACACCTCGCCAGTGCAAATTCGGACGATGGAGACGGAAGAACCGCCGATTCGGATCATCGCGCCGGGGCGTACATATCGCTGCGATTCAGACCTCACACACACGCCGATGTTCCACCAGGTCGAAGGGCTCGTGGTCGATAAGACATCCCATATGGGCCACCTCAAAGGCTGCCTGATCGAATTCTGCCGCGCCTATTTCGAGGTCGACGACGTACCGGTGCGCTTCCGGCCGAGCTACTTCCCGTTCACCGAACCGTCGGCGGAAGTCGATATCGGCTGCTCCCGCGACCGCGATAGCATCAAGATCGGCGCCGGCGACGATTGGCTCGAAATTCTCGGCTGCGGCATGGTCCACCCAAGTGTGCTCCGGGCCGGCGGCATCGACCCCGACGAATACCAAGGCTTCGCCTTTGGCATGGGGCTGGAACGCATCGCGATGCTGAAATACGGCATTCCCGACCTGCGGACCTTCTACGAAGCCGACCTTCGGTGGCTGCGCCACTACGGGTTCGTACCGATGGAAGTTCCCACCCTATTGCGGGGACTGACACCATGAAATTCACCCTGAAATGGCTGAAGGAGCATCTGGAGACGGATGCCACCCTCGGCGAGTTAGCAGAACGCCTGACCATGCTCGGCCTCGAGGTCGAAGAGATCAGTGACGCGGCAGCGGGCCTAAAAGGTTTCCGTACGGCGAAAGTCGTGAGCGCGGAACAGCATCCCGACGCCGACCGCTTGCGCGTCTGTCTCGTCGATGCGGGCGACGGCGAGCAAGTACAAGTCGTATGTGGTGCCCCGAATGCGCGCACTGGCATGATTGGCGTGTTCGCCCCTTCCGGCGCGCATGTCCCAGGCACCGGGATCGATCTAAAGCCGACCAAGATACGCGGCGTCGAATCGAACGGTATGTTGCTCTCCGAGCGCGAGATGGGCATCTCCGAAGACCACAACGGGATCGTCGATCTGCCGGATGACACGCCCATCGGCGTTGAGGCCGCTGACGTCATGGGTCTCGACGATCCGGTCATCGAGCTCGGCATCACGCCGGACCGCGCCGATTGTTTCGGCGTGCGCGGCATCGCTCGCGATCTGGCGGCGGCCGGTATCGGCACCTTGAAGCCACTCGAGGCGGAAGAGATTCCGGGCGGTTTCGAGCCACCGATTAAATGGCAAAGGGATTTTTCGGCGGACAACCAAGACGCCTGCCCGATGGTGGTCGGCCGGTATTTCCGCGGCGTGCAAAACGGCCCGAGCCCGAAATGGGTACAGGACCGGTTGAAGGCCATCGGCCTGCGCCCGATCTCCGCCCTCGTCGATATCACAAATCTGGTCACGTTCGACCTGTGCCGCCCACTCCACGTCTTTGATGCGAACAAACTTTCCGGCGATCTCACCATGCGCTTCGCACGCGGCGGCGAGAAAATCCTCGCGCTCGATGGTAAGGAATACACGCTCGAAGACGGCATGAGTGTCATCGCTGACGAAGGTGCCGTGCATGCAATCGGCGGCATTATGGGCGGCGAGAATTCAGGCTGCACCGAGACAACAACCAACGTCTTCCTCGAAGTGGCGCTGTTTGATCCAATTCGCACCGCGACGACTGGCCGCAAGCTCAGCATCGAATCCGACGCGCGTTATCGCTTCGAGCGCGGTCTCGACCCCGAATCCGCTTATTGGGGCGCCCATGTCGCGACTCGCCTGATCCTGGAGTTCTGTGGCGGCGAGGCCTCAGAACTGACCGTCACCGGCGACATGCCGCAATGGGCACGTCCCGTGTCCCTGCGCCCGGAACGCTTGAAGACATTCGGCGGCGTCGACGTCGCAACCAACGATGCGGTCTCGATCCTTGAGCGCCTCGGTTTCAATCCGAACGTCGAGGGTGGCGTCATTCACGGCACGACGCCTTCATGGCGCGCCGATGTAGAAAGCGAATACTGCCTGGTCGAGGAAGTTCTGCGGGTCAAAGGCTTCGATGAAATTCCGGTGGTCCCGCTGGAGCGCACATCCTCGCTGCCGGCACTGGCCATAGGTGTGCCGCAACGTCGCGCGTCTTTCGCCAAGCGTACGCTGGCGCAGCGCGGCATGATGGAAGCGGTCACCTGGTCATTCATGCCCGCAACCGATGTCGATCTGTTCGGCGGCATCACCGACAACATGCGTCTCGCCAATCCAATCAGCGCTGACCTGGACGTCATGCGTCCCTCTATCTTGCCAAACCTGCTGGCGGCGACGAAGCGTAATGCCGACCGGGGATATCCCGATATCGGCTTGTTCGAAGTTGGCCCGGCTTATCGCGACGACACACCGACTGGACAAGATGCGGTAGCGGCCGGTATCCGCCACGGAAATTCTGGGCCCCGGCATTGGCAGGACACGCCAACACCGGCCGGTGTTTTCGACGCGAAGGCGGATGCCTATGCGGTTCTCGCTTCGATCGGCGCGCCCGTCGACAATTTACAGATCAGCGCCGATGCGCCTGCTTGGTATCATCCAGGCCGCTCCGGCACCTTGCGTCTCGGCAAGACCGTTCTCGCTTGGTTTGGAGAGATTCATCCAAAGATTCTCCGCCGTCTCGGGGACCGGGGACCAGCGGCCGGGTTTGAAATCTTCCTGGATCACGTGCCGCAACCGAAACAGCGTGGCGGCAAGGCCCGAGCGCCACTCAAGGCATCATCCTTCCAGCCAGTGCATCGTGACTTCGCGTTTGTGGTCGAGGCCACGGTCAGCGCCGACGAAATCCTGCGCGCCACTCGCACGGTCGACCGAAACTTGATCACCGACGCGGGCGTCTTCGACGTCTATAAAGGGGAATCTCTCGGCGCGGACAAAAAATCCGTTGCCATTTGGCTCACTCTGCAGCCGACCGAGCAGACTTTGACCGACGAAGAAATTGACGCGGTCGCCGCCAAAGTCATCGCCAATGTCGAGAAGCAGACAGGCGGCACCCTTCGCTGATAACTGCACTCGCAGTTGACAGCGAAGGGTGCCGTTAATCGGCATCTCGTAGGCACGTATTCACGACCAACAAAATATTGAGATAGCGGACGTACCTTCACCGATGGCTTCAAAT
>CAXAGK010000504.1:0-3068 GCA_963968305.1 uncultured Rickettsiales bacterium
ATGCCGAATGTAAATGCCTTGGTCGAGATGATGGATATGCGGGAAGCTCAACGGAGTTACGAGGCCAATCTGAATATGATCGAGTCTTCCAAACAATTAATGTCGCGTACCATAGGCCTGCTGCGCTAAGATCAAAGGCGGAGGTAGTATCGATGGCAATTAGTCCGATAGACGCAGCTCAGGCCTTTAGTAAGGCGGCAAAGCTCGTAAGTGGTGGAATGGAGCCGCGGGCGACACCCGGGCAAAGCAGTTTTGTCGATTTGGTCAAGGACGTGGCCACGAAATCGATCGAAGCGGGCAAAGAATCCGAACGGCTGACGGCGGCTGCTGTCGCCGGTGAGGCGGATTTGACTGATGTCGTGACTGCAGTCTCGAATGCGGAAATGACATTGCAGACCGTTGTAACGGTTCGGGACCGTGTTTTGGCGGCCTATCAGGAAATTTTACGAATGCCGGTCTAGGCGTAAGTATGAACGAAGCTCAAGCGCTAGAGTTTATGCGCGATGCTATTTTGACGTTGTTGAAGGTTACCACGCCAATCATGCTGGTAGGTCTTGTTGTGGGCCTCATTGTTTCATTGTTACAGGCACTCACATCCATCCAAGAGATGACCCTTACGTTTGTCCCTAAGATTCTAATCGTCTTTTTCTCCTTGGTAATACTCCTGCCCTTTATGCTCGATACGATGCGGGGATTTATGGAAGGGGTTGCGGATAAGATCATCAGTCTCGGTAGCGGCTGAGTAGCGGCGGATGCTATATCAGCCGCTTTCCGCCGAAGTCTTCACCTATCTTATTGTTTTTTCCCGCTTGGGCTCGACCCTGGTTGTTCTGCCAGGTGTCGGTGAGCAATATATCCCGACCCGAGTCAGGTTGCTCTTTGCGCTGACGTTGACGGTTCTAATGACCCCGGTTGTCGCGAATAGAATACCGGATCTGCCGGAAGAATTGAGCGGCCTCTTTTTATTAATAGGCAGTGAAATTTTCATCGGGTTTGCAATCGGGTTTATCGCTCGGTTCCTCATCACGGCCCTGGCATGGGGGGGCACCATTATTTCATTCCTGAGTGGTTTTTCGGCGGCTCAGGTCTTCAATCCGATGCTGGCCGACCAAGGGACGTTGCCGGCAGTGTTACTGTCATTAGGCGGCTTGTTGTTGATTTATGCGACCGACACGCATCACCTGATGTTTTTCGCGATCGCGGATAGCTACACTCTTTTCGTGCCGGGCGTCGCGCCAGTATTTGGAGAATTCGCCGATACCTTCGCAACCTTAATGTCGCAGACCTTCATGATGGCAATGCAGTTCGCGACCCCATTTATCGTGTTTGCTATTGTATTTTACACCGGTATCGGACTGTTAGCGCGGCTACAGCCACAAATGCCTGTGTTCTTCGTCGCACTTCCGCTGCAAATACTTATTGCCTTGGTGATATTCTCGCTTGTGATACCAACTATGTTGCTTTGGTTCCTCGATCGTTTCGAGGCTTCGCTATCGTTCTTTTTTGTGGCAAGTTAAGGCATCATGTCGGAAGACGCGGACAAGTCATCAAAAACAGAAGAACCAACCTCTAAGAAATTGGAGGATTCGCGAGAGCGCGGTTCCGTAGCGGTCAGCCGTGAGGTCAACACGTGGATGCTGTTGATGGCCGGCGGGATCGTGTTGCTTATGTTGTCTGAAGACATCGCGCGCGAACTGAGTGCGGTGTCATTGAAATTCATTGAAAGTCCACATGCGATTAGTTTTGACGGTGGTAATATGCATGCGGTTTTGTCCGGTGTTTTGATGGATTTTCTTGGAATTTTATTTTTGCCGTTCCTCTTATTCGTGTTCGTTGCCCTTGCTGCCGGGGTTTTACAAAATGGCATTTCATTTTCTCCCAAAGCACTTGAACCAAAATTCAATAAATTTAATCCGATCAACGGCTTTAAAAGGATTTTTTCCACCAAACAGACGGTTGAATTCGCAAAGGGAGTTGTCAAAATCGGCATAGTCGGTGTTGTCGCCGCTGTCCCATTATTGCCAACGTTTGAACGCATTGACGCTCTGACGACTTATGACATTGCATACTTACCGGGCCAATTGCGTGAATTGGTAATCATGCTGTTCATCGGCGTTTTGAGCGTGATGGCCGTTATCGCGATCATCGATCTTATCTATCAGCGCTGGGAGCATAATCGAAGTCTTCGCATGACGAAGCAGGAAGTGAAGGACGAGCACAAACAGTCGGAAGGCGATCCGACAGCTAAACAACGCTTGCGGAAAGTCCGGATGGAACGCGCGCAGAGGCGTATGATGCAGGCGGTGCCGGACGCCGATGTCGTAATAACAAACCCAACGCATTTCGCTATCGCCATGAAATATGATCCGGAAACCATGAGTGCACCGTTACTCGTGGCGAAAGGGCAGGATCTCGTAGCCTTTAAGATTAGGGAGATCGCGGAAGAGAACGATATTACCATCGTAGAGAACAAGCCTTTGGCTCAGGCGTTGTATTTCGGCGTCGATATCGATGACGAAGTCCCCGAGGAGCACTACAAGGCCGTGGCGGAAATCATCAGTTATGTTTGGAATGTGAAAGGGCGATCGATGCCGGCACCGGTTGGCGAAACAGCTGCGGCCGCTGAATAAGTACGCCAAATGCGTTGCGAGGCGTAGGAGTTCAGTATGCTGGCCAATTCGGATTTCCAACGTTATTTCGAGAAATTGCCGATTGGCGTAGCATTACTCGGTGCTGATCTTAATGTCCTAGAGTGCAATGCGGCGTTTTGCGCCCTAGTGGGGTTCGATTCCCCGGTCGGTGAGGCTTTTGGAAGATTCTTGACATAGGAATCGCGCGAAGCCGCGATGGTATATTTTACCGAAGTATCCCAGGGAAGCGACATTCAAAAACAGGTCGACGCAATTTTGGTCACGGAGGGTGACAGGTCCGTTTCGATTTACGCGGCACCTGTCGCTGCGGAATCGGGTGATGAGACGACTATCCTTCTGCATCACGTCGAAACAACGGAACAAAAAATGCTCGACGCTCGCTTCGCGCAATCTCAGAAAATGCAGGCGGTCGGCCAG
>CAXAGK010000505.1:0-3065 GCA_963968305.1 uncultured Rickettsiales bacterium
GGGTTGTTCCGCACAAAACAGATACCGGTCATTCCAGGGCGCGAAGCGAACCCGGAAATATTGCCTGAAAGACGAAAGTAGTAAGACGACACCAGAACCACTCTGGCCATAATTCCGGATAATCCTTTGGATTTCCGGGATCGCGATTTGGAAAATTACCGACCCCTAGTCGTCTCCGCCTGCTACATATCCATAATCTCGCGCCGCAGCTTCCGGCGTGATCAAGCCATTCTCGACGTCGCGGGCCAGCTGATCCGGGTTGCGGTCCTTCGGATCGCCGAAGCCGGCACCGCCTGGCGTGTGGAAGCGGGCGATCTTGCCGTTGGGGATGGTCTGCGTGCCCTTGCCGAGAAGCTTTTCACCGCTGGTGAAACTTAGCGAACCGGCCTCTCCGTTGCCGCCGCCATTGCGGCCACGCGCTGGGAAGTCGATGCGGTCGTAGGCGGCCAGCAGTTCGAAATCGGCGCCAATGGCGGATTCGATCTCCAGGATCTGGCCGAGCCCACCGCGATGGGCCCCCGCCCCGCCCGAATCGGGACGGAACTCCTTGCGGTGGAAGATGATGGGCGCGACGGTCTCGTTGATTTCGACCGGGGTGCCACGCACGCCGCTCGGATACGCGGTCGCGGACAGTCCGTCCTTGATTGGCCGCGCGCCGGTACCGCCGTTGGTTACCGCCGTGATGGTGAAGAGTTTGCTGTCATTCGCCGCCCGGTCGGTAGCACCCCGCATGGTAATGTTCCAAAGGCACGACGCCCCTTCCGCCGGGACCCGATCAGGCGCGGCTTGCGCCAGACAGCCGAAGGACACATCCGGCAGCATCTGGCCGATGACGTGGCGCGAGCAAACCGGGGCCGGATAGGGCGCGTTCAGGATCGTACCTTCGGGGGCTGAAATCTCGAATGGAGCGAGCGAGCCCGCGTTGTTCGGAATGTCGCCGGAGACAATGCAGGACAGGCCGAAACAGGTATAGGCCGTGGTATACGCCATCGGCACGTTGATGCCCTTTGGCGATTTCGGCGAGGAGCCGTCGTAATTGACCGTAATTTTGTCATCGTGAATTGTCAGCGTCGCCACGAGGTCGATCGGATCGCCGACCCCGTCGATGGTCATGGTGTTCTTATACTCACCGTTTGGCAGCTTGCCGATATTGTCACGCACCGCCTTTTCCGACGTGTCGCAAATGTAATCGCCGAGCGCATCGAGACTGTCGAGATCGAATTCGTCCATCATCTCTACCAGACGTACGCAGCCGATGTCGTTGCAGGCGGCGAGCGAATAAACATCGCCTTCGGACTCGACCGGCTGGCGGGTGTTCTGCCGGATCATGGCCAACAACGTCTCGTTCATCACGCCCCGGTCGGCGAGTTTCAGCATCGGGATATAGATGCCTTCCATATGCACGTCGGTCGCATCGACCCCGGAGCCGAGCCCGCCGATATCGGTCAGGTGGCTGGTGCAGGAAAACAGCGCCACCACCTTTCCGTTGCGGAAACACGGCGTGGTTATGACGAAGTCGTTGAGGTGCCCGGTGCCCATCCAGGGGTCGTTGGTGATGAAGGCGTCGCCCTCGTTCATCGTCTCGACCGGGAAATGCCGCAAAAAATGCTTCACGGATTCAGCCATGGAATTCACGTGGCCCGGCGTGCCGGTCACCGCCTGGGCAAACATCCGCCCGTCGAGCCCGAAGACGCCGGCAGAGAGATCGCCGCATTCTCGCACGATGGGGCTGAACGCCGTGTGCATCAGGGTCTGCGCTTGTTCCTCGACCACCGAAATCAGGCGGTTCCACATGATTTGCAGGCGGATCGTATCGATGCCAGTCGCATTCATCACTCGCTCTCCCCGTTGCGTTCGAGAACAATATAGCCGTTTGCCGCAATCCGCGCGCTAAAACCTTGCGGCACATATGTCGAGGTCTGGTCCTCGACGATGATGCCGGGACCATCGAAACCAGAACCTAGCGCCAGGTCGGTGCGGCGATACATCGGGACTTCGCGCATGGCCGCCACTTTTGCGCCGAAAACCGGCCGTGTGCCGATTGGAACAGCCGCCGAGCGCTCGACACCTTCCGCGACAGGTGCGGGGTCCGGAGTTTGGGCCGATAGGCTCAGCGACCAAGTGAGGATTTCCGTCTCCGCATTCGGCAGGGTGCGACGGAAGTGGCGCTCGTATTCGCGGTCGAAGGCTTGCTGCACCACATCGCGGTGGTCGTCGATGAAATCGCCGTCCGGCAGCTCGACCGTGATCTCATGCCCTTGTCCCACATAGCGCATGAAGGAGACGCGTCGTTCGATCAAGTCGCCGGATGGGACGGCCGCCCGGATCACCGCTTCCGCCTCCGCCCGCATTCCATCCATCAACTCATTTATCGTACCTGAATCAAAGGCGGCCAGGCGCATGTTCCGGCTGCGCACTACTTCATAAGCAATGGGTGCTTCGAGAAATCCAACGGCGCTGCCGACCCCGGCATCGGTCGGCACAACAATGCGATCGATGCCGAGCTTTTCCGCAAGCCGGCCCGCATGCAACGGCGCGGCTCCCCCGAAGGCGATCAAACTATGTTGGTTCGCGGCTTTGCCCTGCTCCACCGCGTGCACTCGAGCCGCATTCGACATGGTCTCATCAACCATCTCGGTGATGCCGTATGCAGCGGTCAAGACATCGGCGACGCCGAGCGGTGTGCCCACATCAGCCATGATCGCGCTCTCGGATTTCTCCGGATACAACGCGACCTTGCCGCCGGCGAAACTGCCGGGATCGATCTTGCCAAGCGCCACGTCGGCATCGGTGATGGTCGGCTTTTCGCCGCCCCGCCCATACGCCGCCGGACCCGGATCAGCGCCCGCGCTATCGGGGCCGATGGTGATCCGGCTCAATGCGTCAAGCCGAGCGATGGAGCCGCCGCCAGCGCCGATTTCCACCATCTCGATCACCGGGATGCGGAGCGGCATGCCGCTGCCTTTGGTGAAACGGGCGGCACGGTCGACCTCGAACTCACGCGCGGTCTGCGGACGGTAGTCGCCGATCAGGCAAATTTTCGCGGTGGTACCGCCCATGTCGAA
>CAXAGK010000506.1:0-3056 GCA_963968305.1 uncultured Rickettsiales bacterium
GCTATGGAACGACAATAGAAAAATTCGTCATTCCGGGACGGGCAAAGCCTGTACCCGGAATGACGAATGCAGAGGGACAGCCCCTACCTATTCCGGGCCGCCCTTAGCTTAGTACTCCAATCCGTCGGCAATTCGATGCCCTTCGGCGTCGTGTATCCCAACATGCCGTTGTGGATGAACAGATAGCAGTTCGTCCGTAACGGATCGCCGGAGACCGCAATCAGAATATCCTCCGGCACGCAGACCAACGGCACTAAACGATTTGGGTCATCGGACTCGCCGAACACTTTCGGCGCTTGGCCCAACCGTGCCATATCCGAGAGTTTGCGTTGCCCCGGCACGAAGTTTGTGTACTCACCAATATATTTCTCGAACTTCTCCGCCGTAATCCGCGCATTCTCGAACAGCCATTGCTGGACATCCTGCTTCGACAGGCCGGACTTCGCCAACACTTGGGCGATGATCGGGCTCAACACCAGAAGCGGCTGATAGGTGCCAGTCGCGATCCCCACCGTAAAGCACAGCTCCCAACCAGTATGCTTGATCAGGCTATCGGCGAGATAGGGCAGCACCCGGTCGGCCGAATTGCCGAAGACCGAGACGATGACGTTACCGCCGGTATAGCGGGAAATGGTAATGGCATTTTCCCCCTTCGCCGCACCTGCATCTTCGCCGAGTGTGGTCCATCCCATGTCGCGGATTGCATCCTCGTTCTCCGCCATGACCACTCGCCAGGTATTGCCGAACGTTCCCTTGTCATTCCCATGCAACAGGAATCCAGCGACATTCCTCAGATAAAGCCGCCAGAAACGCCCGATACTAGTGTTCGGCTGAAAGCCGTCACGCAACGCGCCTTGCTCGTAGTTGAAGTTCAGTTCCTTGATCAGCGACCCGTTGAGCACGATCAGCGTCTCCGCCCCCGGCGTGTTGCCACTGTGCTCGACCCCATAGCGGGGATCGGCCATGGCTTCCGCCAGCGCCACCAGGATCGGCATGTATTCCGGGCGACAGCCCGCCATCACGCCGTTCACCGCGACATTCCAGATCGTCGCTTCTCGGTTATCCGGGAGCATCTTCCCCAACACTTCTTGGGGTTGCCGATCCGTAAAGGCGAGGAACTCCTCAATCTTATCCATGGTCGGCGGGACGACGGGCAAACCGTCGGTCCAGCCGTTCTCCAGGAACAAGCGATTCACTTCCTCGAAGGTCCCTTCGAACAGGACCTCGCCTGGCGCCGGCTCCTGCAGCGCCTGTGCGGCGGGCGGTTGCTCAGTCAAATTGCGGATGACTTCGTCGACTGTGACGTCGAGGACGTTCTCACGCAATTCATCGTCGGTCTGCACGTCCACATGCCCCGGCACCTTGGCCAGCGGCAGGTTCGGCATGCCAAGCCCGGACGAAGTCGTGCCTGCTTGGCCTACAAACCCTTCACAAACGAGGGAGGAGGAAGGTACTCCGGCTTCTTCGGCAGCTGCGCTTGCCCGCAACACGGCGGGCGTACAGCTACCTCAACAACCCATCCCGGAAATGATAGCGTCAGTCCCGGTCGATTTCATCTTGTCCGCAAGGCCCGCGACAACTGCGTGCTCGTCGCCGCCATGGGTCGAGCCGAAGGCGTCGTAATTGACGAACTTAATCTTCGGATAGCGCTGTTTCAGACCTTCTTCCAGGAGCGGAAAAATCTCATCGCCCCGAAACAGATAGTCCCAGACGAAACCAACGGTCTTGCCCTCCAGCGAGTCCAGACGATTGGCGAGAGGTGCGATCTCCTGCGTTTTCTCGCCGCGCGGCCAGACCACCGAATAAGCGGTAGGCTCGTTCCTCAACATGGACGTTCTCCTTCCCGAAAATGAAACCTGTTGCCAAGGAATATCGCCCACCCTGCGGCGACGGCAAGGATGGGGTCTTGTCAATCGTGGGTCACAGCTCGACTATTTAGATATGACCAGTTTTGACATTAAACCGAGCGGTGCCGCCCTCGGCGCCGAAATCTCCGGAATAGACCTGTCCTCCGATGTCTCGAGGGAGGTGGCCGTCGCCCTCTGCGACGCATGGCACAAACATCTAGTGCTGCTGTTTCGCGACCAATCACTCGACGATTCCGCATTGCTCAAAGCTTCCAGCATTTTTGGCCCCGTACAAGAAGGCGGCGCCCAGAAGTATTTCCGCAAGGGCGGGTTCAAGAAAGGAACGAGCCTGCTGGCGGACTACCCCGAAATCACCGTCGTCTCAAACTTAGACGAGCGAGGAAATCCGGTGCGCGAGAATGCCGGGCTCGGCAGCGGTGAGGTGGTGTGGCATTCGGACAATTCCTATATCGAGAAACCGCCCGCCGGAAGCATGCTCTACGCGATCGACATACCCGATGGTGGCGGCGGCGATACCTCATTCGCGAACCAGTATTTGGCTTATGAAAGCTTGCCCGAGATCATGCGCATCGCGGTTCAAGGAAAACTGCAACTCCACGATTCAAGTCGCAACAGTGCCGGTGTGCTGCGCCCCACTGCCAAGCTACCGGCAACGCCGGAAGAGGTCGAAGGGCCCGTTCATCCACTGGTGCGCATTCATCCGGCAACGCGCAAGAAAGCACTCTATCTTGGACGCCGTCGGGTTTGGCCGTCGAACTATATTCTCGGCATGCCGAACGAGCGCAGCGAAGCGCTACTGGATCGTCTCTGGCGGCACGCGACTCAAGATGATTACACCTGGACCCACAAGTGGCGACCGGGCGACGTGCTGTTGTGGGATAACCGCTGCGCCTTGCATCACCGGACCGAGGTCGACCACGCGCGCCCCCGAATCCTGCACCGCACTCAGATACAAGGCGAGACGATCATTCCTGGGTGAGCGCGGAGTCATCCTTCGACAGGCTCAGGATGACCCGTTTTTCGTGATGCAACATTCCCCACTTTCGTCATCCTGAGCCTGTCGAACGATGCCCCCACTCGCCTCACCCAAGATCAGAGCTAAATATCACCCAAAGCAAACAAGCCTAAAAGGAGAGCGAAATGCGCGGCATCGTGGCAACAATTAAAGTGAAAGACGGTATGGCGGAC
>CAXAGK010000507.1:0-3046 GCA_963968305.1 uncultured Rickettsiales bacterium
GGAGCGAAATATTTATCGGCGTTACACAATGAAACCGGATCTTGGTTCACCGCGGTCAAACGTTATCATTCGGCCAAGCCAAAATATCACCTACCATATCGTGGCCGCGTTTTCCGAATTTGGCGAAACATTAAAAAACGCCATTTGTCAGTGCGGCGCTCTCGCCCGATGACAGAAGTCGCCTTCTCTGAGAACAGCGAACTTATGTCCGCCGACATTCGCGGCGAAACATTCGAAAGTCCTGGGCGATTCCCACCTAAGATCTTGAAATCGAGTAAAAACAGGTGGCGCGACGCTTTTAAGCAAGCCGAAGCCGCGCTCTCGACCCTCAAGGGTTAATCCGCTCCAAGCATTGGTGATTTAGACGGATGACGCCCCTCGTGATTTAGTCAGTAGCCTCGACCTCGACTAGTGAAGAAACTTTGTCGAATATCGTGCTCACAAATCCACCAATCCAGCGATCGACATCCAAATTGGAATTCAGAGGTTTAATTACTCAATACCGCGATAAGATCATCCGCGCACGGGCGGCAAACGCCAATATTCGTGCACCAGCCTTCCAATTTCGGTTTGATGGGTATCGAGAAACTCCCGCCTGCACCGTGAGGTTTTGGGCAATCGACGCGCTTCCTCAACATCGAAGGGCAAGGCTGCTCTCCGCCGAATACGGCCGATCCGCCCATCGCTCTCAAACGCGAATTCAAAGACATCCAATCGACGCGCCGACCCAGTACCGGCATCGCGCATCATCAAAAGTGCTTCAAAGTAATCCGGATTCTGCCCCACCATGCGGAAACACGCGAAGTTCTCGACCCGAGACAAAGCGATGTGAATCAATAACTGCCGCCGATCCGCGAACCGCGCCGCCGCGAAAACCATGCTCTCGGTCGGTTCTTCGAGACCAACATCGCGACCGATAAACCGGCGTGACGAAAGCATCTGAAGAAACTTTGACCCGCCGCGCCACTCCTTGGCGATAGCGTTTAGAACGTCGCAATGTTCGGCAACCCGAGGGCCGCTTACGCCAAGGCAAACATATCTGCCTGTTGGACCTGCGGGGACATCCGCTGATTTTTCAGATGCAGTCACGGCCCGTTCCCGCTCCTGCGTCATCGCCATGGCGGCGTTTGCACGCTCGAGGCCATTGAAAACACCAATCTCAGCGAGCGCCGCCGTCAACCGTAGATCGCCACAAATCGTACTGTTCCGACCGATTGGGGTCGCCGGATCGTATCTCGCCAAGAACGCTATCCCGGCGGCATCTTGCGACGTTAGCCCCATGTCATTACTGAGTGTCGAATACACGCTTCTGCACGATGCATCAGCATCTTCGGAAGTCGATGCTTCAAACGCTGCCTTGGCGCGTTCCAGGCGAGTGTTTTTATAACTACTATCTCCAAATCCCGCTTCAACATTACGCTCTATCAATGACAAAACGGCATTACGGCGGTCGGTAACCGACGCACCGGAGACAACCAAATCTTTGAATCCATTGGTGGAGAAAAATTCTCCGAATAGCATTGAGCGGCGCGTCTCCAAACTAACCCTAACCGCGCCGACAGCACGGCCGCTGAAATCGCGCACCGCCATCAATGAATTGGTATCGTCAAGCTTGCGTATCCCGGGAGATGCTTCATCGGCAAACACCGAGATCCATCCGCTAAACGCCTTACCATTGCCCCCGAACGAACGCATGAGGCCCGGCAACAAACCCGTGGCCGCGCTATCCATGGGAAGCACATCCAGCCGCAGCTCAACTTTATCCGCCGCGCGCCGCGCCATAAATGGCGTCGTTGCGCCGGATGCGGGGGAGACACTACTCGTATCGAGAAGAATATAACCATCCTGATCCCGGGCGATGGAAAGTGACGCGGGATGAGACAAACGGAGTTTAACCGAAGCCGCACCCGCTTCCGATACCGTCTTTCCAAACAACGAAGCCCAAAGTTGTCCAATCGGATCTGCAGTCTCGCGCGCAGGAGCCAACGGAATATATTCCGCGCGAATCCGATAGTATTGCTCGCCCGGTGCGATGATCGGTATGGACGGCGCATCGCCGCCGATTTTCGCGGCCTCCACAAATGTGGGACGTGGGTCGCCATACGCATAAATCAGAACAATCGACAAAAACCCAAAAAATACCACGCCGCCGACCCAGGCAGGTGTTTGCCAACCAAAGCTCTCTGGCCGAGAACGTTCCGCTCCTTTTCCGTCTTCCGACATGCTTGTTCCCCCCTGATGCCGCCAACGGCGCATGGATTTTCACCTTCAAACAGTATGACCGTAGATCACCCAAAATCCAAACATCTAACGTTCCGAATTTCTGGCGTACTGCAAACGGTATCCCTTGCCAAATTCCGGCACCCGACAATGTGACTGTTACCATGACAGATTCAAATATCCCGGCCCCGCTGCAGCTACACCAAGAAATCGTCCTCCCGGAGTGGATCGACTACAACGGACATATGAACGTCGCGTTTTATGTTTTGGCATTCGATCATGCGACCGATGCGATGCTTGAATTCCTGCGATTGACCCATGACTACAAGACGAAAGAGAATACCACGACCTTCGTCGCCGATATGAACGTGACCTATCGACAGGAGGTCAAGGAAGGGGATCCCTTGCGTTTTACGACGCGAATTTTGGATTGCGACAAGAAGCGTATCCATTTTTGGCACGAAATGTATCACGCAACCGAAGGCTATCTCGCGGCGACCAACGAACTGCTCTCTCTCCATATCGACCTTTCGTCGCGCCAAGTCGGGCCCATGGCCACTGATATCGCCGAATGGATCGGCAATATTCGTGACGCCCATAGCGATCTACCGTTGCCCGAAGGCGTCGGTCGCCTTATCGGTATGAAAAAGGTGAATTCCTAAGCACCGCCGGCACCAAAAATCGCTTTGTACCGTCGCAAGCCGTAGGCCGTTCGCGTCATAGGACACCCCCTCGAGTCTGTTGGTTGAGTGTACACGCTTTCGCTTCCCGCGGCAGCTCAACGCACTGGAAAGTGATCACAGTTTCATCACGGCCAAGCGTGCTA
>CAXAGK010000508.1:0-3041 GCA_963968305.1 uncultured Rickettsiales bacterium
GCCATATAGCCGACAAAACGCTCTAGATCAGAACGATTTACCGCAAGGCCGGACGGCCAGGAATTGGCGCCGAATGTATCCGCGTTGCGCTCGAACGTGTAGCGGCCGAATGGCATCATCGTGTAATTGAAATCAATATACGCCTCATCCGCCTGTTCACGGGCATCGTCCCACATGGAAATCAATGCCTGCGGCAATCCCTCGACCTCATTCCCTAGGGCCTCTTTAAACGCCAATACATGCATGATGGGATAGTTACCGTTTTTATCCCAATAGCGACGGCATTCGGCCTCTGGGTCGGGAAACAGCCTGCGGACTTTCGGATGCATAAAAATATCCTCCGGTGGGTGCGGGTGTATATAGGCGTCCACATCGCCCGCTATCAGCATCTCCGCACCGGTACGTCCGTCCGGAATGCGATGCAGAGTGACACTGTCATCACTCCACGCAATCTCCTCCGGCCGCTCCGTGTGCCATTCAACTTCTCGCCACGGTATTCCGTACTCCGACTGCATATCACCCTTTGCCAAAACGGACATGGTGACCTGGAACGCCCAAATCGCGACGCGCTTTCCGATCAGGTTTTTCGGGATTTCGATCCCGGCATCCACATTGACGAAAATATGGTTTTGACTGAAGAGGCGGCGCGGAAAGACCGGCACGGCGGAAAACGGCGCGCCCGCCCGCTTTGACATGATGTAGGACGCGAGGGACACTTCCGCGATATCGAATTCGTGGCCGATCAGCATACGCTTGTGGCGGTCCACACCGTCACGGCGTGGCGGCACCATGCCGACCTCGAGTGCCTGTAACGAAAAGCTAGGCGGTGTTTCGACCATACCCATGAAGAACGGGATGTGCCGATCGTATCTGTCCAGCGCAATGGTGAGTTTGCGCGATGCCATCGGCTTAATCCGTCTCAATCGGCAATGACTCGTCTGTCGCCCACTGGCTCATGGAATCGTCATAGACAGTGAGATTTTCATATCCGAGTTGATGTAACAGGAAGGCGTCCAAAGTCGCCGCAATGCCGCCGCCACAGTAGTTGATGACCAGCTGATCGCGGCGAATACCAACACCGTCGAAGGTCTGTTGCACTTCCTCCAAAGGAAGGAAGGTTTTGTCACTTGGATTAGAGAGGGAAAGCGCTGGTACATTAACGCTCCCGGGTACTCGACCCGCGCGGCCATATCGTGGGTTCTCGCCACTGTGCAGGTCTGAGGAAAGAGCGTTTAAAGTACAGGTCCCAGCGTCATCGATGGCAGCCAGGACCTCGTCCTTACCAACAAACAGCTCGGGTCGTGGATTGGCTGTCAGGCTCGTGGGTGGATATTCCCGAGTCCCGGACTCTGTCGGCCGATCTTCCGTATCCCATTTTTCCCAACCACCATTCAAGATCGCGGCATTATCGAAGCCGACGGACCGTAACATCCACCAGATCCGCGTCGCCCATTGATTGCCACCACGACTATAAAGAATTAACCGCGTGTCATCGCCGACTCCCTTTTTAGCAAACCGGTTCGCAAGATCGCCGTATTCCGGCAAGGTGAATCGGTAGGGACTATCTGGATTGGAGAGCTCATTTTGCAAATCGATATACGCCGCGCCCTTTACATGTCTGGTCTCATAATCCGCGCGTCCACTCTCCACGATGTAGGGCAAATTAGGATCGTGATCCGTATAACGTAGATACGTCGTGCATTCGTAAATGCGGAGGTCCGGGTCGTCGAGATGCGCCGCCAGCCAATCACTTTCCACGACCGCGTCGGGATAAAGCCAATCCGTCATATTCGTCTCCATCGTTCTGACATTCGCTTGAGAAGAGCGCCCCGCCCGCTACTTTGCAAGACACGATACAGGGAGTGAGATAGATGGACTACGAGACAATCCGAATCGAAGGTGAAGGGCCTGTCCGACACCTGGTGCTCAACCGGCCCCACGTGCACAACGCGGTCAACAAACAGTTCGTCGCCGATATGAACGCAGCCTGTTGGCAGTTGGATAAGATCGAGGGTCTTCGGGCCGTCATTCTACGTGGCGAGGGAAAGAGTTTTTGTTCCGGCGCTGACCTGAAGGATCGTCCCTTCGAGGAAGGAGCGACCGCAACGGTATCGCGCTCCAAGGACAGCACACATATGTGTGATGCGCTCGCGAACCTCAGCGCCGTCACCATCGCTTGTATTCATAATTATTGCATTGGTGGCGGCGCGGTTCTGCCGACTTTCTGCGACTTCCGGATTGCCGCTAAGAGCACGTCGCTGACCATCAATGAAATCAGTATCGGTGTGAACCTCGGCTGGAATTCAATTCCGCCCATCGTACAGCTGGTCGGACCGGCGCGGGCCAAGGAGATGATCATCCTGGGACGGACCTATTCGGCGGAACAATTATTGGATATGGGCTACGTCAACGACGTCGTCGAGGATGCCGATCTGATTGCCGCGGGGGAACGCCTCGCCGCGCAGATTTGCCGCCAACCTCCCATGCCGGTTTGGGCCACTAAAGCCTCGATTAATGCCTATAGCCGGGCGCTCGATCGCTCGGTCCAACACCTAGATCATCTCGCCATGGCATTCATGGGCAAAAGCCCCAACACAAAGATTGCGCGGGAGACTTATTTTGATAAATCTGCGCCGGATTACGTGGACGAATAACGGGCTGGACGTTTCCGATTTTCGGCGGACCTTTAGACACACAAACAATAAGAGATGGTATCAAAATGTCAGAAAGAGCGGATTATATTGTCGTCGGCGCTGGGTCGGCCGGATGCGTGGTCGCTAGCCGTCTCAGCGAAGACCCAACGGTAAATGTCGTTCTGCTGGAGGCCGGCCCGAAAGATCGCCATCCGATGATCCACGTCCCGGCCGGTATCCGCACACTCTTGGAACATCCCGTCATCAATTGGAACTACAGCAGCGAGCCGGAAGAAGGCAGCGGCGGGCGCCGCATTCATTGGCCGCGCGGTAAGGTGCTGGGCGGCTCAAGCTCGATCAACGGCATGCTCTATGTGCGCGGTAACCCGGCCGACTACGACGGTTGGG
>CAXAGK010000509.1:0-3037 GCA_963968305.1 uncultured Rickettsiales bacterium
TTTCCCATCGCGCACGCCGAAGACGGGAATACCGTATGTATTGAGCCGCCCGTCCTTCTCCTCACCGTGGCGGGAGCGATGGACGACATCATATAACAATGCGGCTAAATCCGGACGGCGCTTGATAATTTCGTTATTTACCCGGACGGAGCTCGCCAATTGGGAAATACCCCCCTTCGCGGCCTGATGGATGCAGAATAGGCCGACGACATCCGCCCGGTCGGTGTGAAAGCGCAGCGGACCGCTGCTCGCGGTCCGCGCCCGCGAGGAATGGAACACGCTACCGTCCTTGGCGAACAATCGGTTGTCGTTCACCGCGTCGGTGTCTTGTTGTTCATTGACGATGTCGCGCAGCAATTCGCCGTGATAGTTCTGATAGATGGGCGTGCCGAGATTGAGGCACACGCCATACCAAATCCGGTTCAGGTCTTCCTCGTCGAAACGGTCGACAGGAAACCCTTTCATTTTTACCAGGCCCCCACCTTCTTCCAATTCTTCAGTGACACGTTCAAGTTTTTCAGCGAAACGGTCGAGCGGGAAATCGTCTTTTGTTGTCATTTCTCGCCAGGCAAGCCCGCGGCTTCGTACATCTTCGAGCGCGGCTTCAAGCTCGGCGATATCTTCACTGGAAAGCTGGAACTGCCAGCGCGGATCGGATGCCATCTCCCGTCCATGCCAGGCCTCGGGGCCTTCGATCACTTGCAGTTGGGGCTTGTCCATAGCGTTTCCTCCTGTGTTGTCGCAACACGTCAGTCGGTATTTTTGCGCGCAATGCGTCCGGCGGCAAGCGTTCGTCCTTTAATCTTTCTCGCCACTGCCTGACCAATAATAGGCCAGAAGAGACAAAACTCCGCAGGCACCGATGATTGCCGCCATTGGAAGCGGCGTGCCATCATGGAACTGCCCAACCGCAGTCCCGGCAATGGCGCCCAGGAGAGACTGCATGGAGCCGAACATCGCGGCCGCCGCACCCGCCCGCCGGAAAAAGGGCTCGCTCGCTCGCGCCAACTCGTTCGCCACCACGGGATTGAGCGAGCTCATATAAATAAAAAGCGGCACGACAATCCCGATTAGACCGAACGCGCCGCTCGCTCCCAAAACCGCAAGCAAGCCACCGCCGATGGCAAGCTGGATGGCACCAATCCGCATCATATCGCGCGCCGCGTCGTACCACCAAACGTGCGTTCAAGGCGGTCCAAGCCATCATGCCGACGATATTAAGGCCGAAGAGAAAACCATAATGTTCTGCCGGTACACCGAAATACTGGATATAGACGAACGGCGTGCCGGAGATTTAAGCGAACATCCCTGCAAACGCGAAGCCGCCCAAGAGGATACATCCGAGCGCCATGCGGTTCGACAAAATCTCTCCAAACCCGCGCAACTGGTCGACGAGCCCGGCCCGTATCCGGCGATCCGGCGGGTTGCTCTCCGGAAGCCGCAACAGCACTGCCAGAAGGCAAATTACGCCAAATCAGGTGAGCAACCAAAAGATCGCGCGCCCGCCGTATCAAATGGATCGCGGACCACCGCACGCGCGATCACCATTCCCGCCCCACTGCCGAGCGCATGCAGAAAGCGGAAGATGATCAAGGCTTCGATACTCGTACTCAAGGCGCAAAACGCGCTGGTTATGATATAGATGACGATCCCGCCGATCAGCATCGGACGGCGGCCGAATCGGTCCGAAAATGGACCATAGAAGAGCTGCCCGACGGCGGAGCCGAGGAAGAACGCACTCAAGGTCAGCTGCACATCCCCAGGCGCTACCGCGAGGTCCTCCGCGATTCGCGGCAGGCTCGGCAAATACATGTCGATCGACATCGGCCCGAACGCGGTCAGTAATCCGAGAATCCAGATGATGCCCGAGCCGTTCATCCTCACCGCAGCATAACCCGCGATATAATGTTGCGCTGAATTTGGTTTGTGCCCTCTACGATCTGCAACACTTTAGCATCCCGGAAATAGCGATTGATCGGATATTCATTGGAAATGCCGGACGCACCGAACAGTTGCACCGCATCCGTCGCCACCTGCATCGCCGTGTCCGTCGCATGGCATTTTGCGATGGCCGCCTGGATCGCCAAGTCATTGCCCTCAAGCCCGGCATCGACGGCCGCCGCCGCCTTATAGACGAGCCCGCGCGCCGCCTCGGTCTGGATTTGCATATCGGCGAGCATCCATCGCACTCCTTGGAAGTCACTCACCGGTTGGCCGAAGGCGTGGCGCTCGGAGATGAACGCTTGGGCATGATCGATGGCCCCTTGAGCCAGCCCCACGCCGCGCGCCGCGATGATTGGGCGCGATTTGTTCAACGCCTCCATGACGATCTTGAAGCCTTCCCCTTCGGGTCCGAGACGGTTTTCTTCCGGGATAAAGACGTCTTCAAAGAAGATTGCGGACGATGGCACGCCCCGCGCGCCGAGCTTGTCTTCCTTGCGCCCGACGCTGAAGCCTTCCATGTCCTTCTCGACGATGAAGAAATTGACCGCGCCCCGTTCGTCGCCTTCTCCCGTCTTCGCCGCGACGACGATAAAATCGGAGACGGCGGAATTCGTGCACCAAATCTTGCCGCCATTGAGCCTGTATCCGCCTTCAATCCGCGTCGCCCGGGTCTTGATCCCGGCGACATCAGATCCGCTCTGCGGTTCGGTCAGCGAAAACGCGGACCGCAAATCTCCATTGGCGAGCCCCGGCAGAAAGCGCTCCTTCTGTTCCGGCGTACCACCCGCGAGAATCGCGCCAAACGGCGTCCACTGCACCACCAACAAATAGGCCGTGTTGTAACAAACCCGCCCAAACTCCTCGACCGCAACACAGGAAGATAACATGCTGTTCGCCCCGCCAAAGGCTTCCGGAAACGGCAGCGTAAACAAACCGAGTTCCGTCAACAGGTCATACATATCTTGCGGGTACTCACCTGTTGCATCGATCTCCGCCGCACGGGGTGCCACTCGTTCCTCGGCAACTCGTCGCACTAGGTCGCGGATCGTACGCTGGTCTTCACCAAGATCAAAAGGAGATGGGGTGGTCATGG
>CAXAGK010000510.1:0-3034 GCA_963968305.1 uncultured Rickettsiales bacterium
ATGACCTGCGATCGCCGCCTGATCCGTATTGCGAAGGACGGCAACCGATGGACCGCGACCTTCACCAATGAAGCGACGGGTCAGGTCGTCGAGCGGACGGTGGACCAAGTCGTCGTCGAGCACGGCACCATTCCGGCGGACGATCTCTATCATTCACTGCGCGGACATTCCGGCAATAACGGTGTGACCGACCTCGATACGTTACTGTCCAACGCCCGGCAGCCGAAGGGTGCCAGTTTTGAATTGCACCGGATCGGCGACGCGGTCGCCAGCCGCAATATCGCCGCCGCTGTCTACGATGCGCTGCGCCTTTGCCATGTCATGTAAGGAAATCAGATGAGTAATCCCAACCTGGAATTCGATCACGTCCATATCATCGCCCAAGACCCGAAAGCCACCGCGGAATGGTATGTGGAGATGTTGGGCGCTGACATCACCGCCGATACGGTTGCACGAGGGGCAGCGCAGATCTTCATGGACGTCGGTAACAAGATCATCATCATTCGCGGTCGCCGCCCCGGTGAAGACCCAACCCCGGCCAAACCGGTAAAGCAATACGACGATTACTCCAGCCACAACGAATGGGGCACCGATCATTTCGGGTTTCTGTATAACGGTGACCTGCGGGCGTTTTGCGACACATTGCGCGCCAAAGGCGTCGCTTTTCCGGTCGAGCTGAAGGAAGGTATGAACGGCAGCCTGCTCTGCTATATCTCCGCACCCGACGGAGTGAGTATCGAGTTGATGCAATGCTGAGATGATCGAAATCGTGCGCGCAATCCCGCCCGATCACTCACAGATAAATAAACTTTGTTTGTCATCGGCTTCGGCAACTTTCACCTGCCATCCTGCCGTGATGAAAGTTGCTTGCAGACCGGCGCGGCCAAAATCATTAAAATAGCCTCGTTCGCGTCGTTCGGTCAGATCACCAACATCTTCCAGACAACAATAGATGCAGACCAAGCGACCCACTACCGGTCGAATTTTAGCCAGCAGTTCCGGGACGTCGTGGATATGCTCGAACAATTCCAATGCCAAGGCGCAGTCCCATTCACCTTCCGGGAATCCGCCATCGTTTAAATCGGCTAGAACGGTGAATACGAAAACCGCACAAGATCAACCGGTGTATAATCATTCCGCGATCTCAAATGCAGTGAGGTCTTCAGCATTCCCGCGCCGAGGTCAAGAATGCGATCGCCCGGACCAAAATATTGCGCGGCGATAGCAGACCTTTCTTCCGCACCCTCCTCCGTATTCTTCGGATTGGCCCATCGCCAACCATCGCTCGCACGGGTCTCTATAAGCCGTTCCGTCAATTCTCGTTGATCCCCACGCGAAAAACCAACCTTCATCGGCGGCGGTAGGCTTGCATAATCGGCATGCGGCCCATCATAGACCGCGTCGACTTCTAGCTCCCGAGCTATGGCCACCAAATTACCGGTCTCATTCCCTTCTACCCAAGGAACCAGGGCGCATGGCATGTGTAAATGTGGGAACCACCGTATCCGGTACCCGTGCGCTCGCAGCCGTTCGACCATCTGATTGAGGGCCTGACGTCGCACAGGCTCGACATAGGCATCGCTTTTCTCGAATACGATGGCGCCGACGCGGCCGGACGACAGTAACCCATCCGCACCCGCCATGACTTCCAGTTGATATCCCTCGACATCGACCTTCATCATAATTCTTCCGGACGACAAATCGGGACGTTGTTCGATAAACATATCAAGCGAGAGAATAGGTACCGTTAGCGGCGGATTGTCCGCCCAAGCGGCCTCTGGCCGTTCCGCTGAAATGAAATTACCCATCGTCGAAAACGGCCAGAGCTTTCCAAAACTGGGTTCGCGGCCAACTGCCGAGCAAATAAGCTCTATCTCGTTCTGCAGTCCGTTCTGCCCGAACTGCCGTAGTGCGGAAAGCGCATTCAGCGGATGCGGTTCGAACGCAAATACCTTGACGCTGCCGGGCAACAGAGTCGCCGCGCTCATAGCGTAAAGGCCGAAATGCGCGCCCACATCGAGGAATATGTCGCCCGGCGCCAGATGCCGATCAAAGAAAGCGCGGGTCACGAACTCGAAACCCGCATGATAGGATTCAAGTTTGACCAATAGCGCTAATCCCGGATCGGAGGCATAGTACCCCGGCAAGGACAGCGTGAACCGTGGCGTTCCGTCGGGGCGTTTCTGCGCCGTCGGAAGCAAAACATATCCGTCCTGCTATTGCTCCAACGCTATCTGATCTCCGTGAAAGAAATGGGAATGCACACTTTCGAACCAATGGTTCTGTAAACCTTGACCATAGTACTAAAGTAGTGCGTCGGCCAAAGTGATCCTTCTACCGGAATTTGCAATCCGGGAAGCGTCCATTAAAGATTGAACCGCATACAATCCGCCAAGGTTAAAACCCAATGATTGAAACTCCGGTCATTCCACGCGTCTCCGAGACCGACGGTGCGGGACATATCAATAATACCGTGATTCCAATCTGGTTCGAGGGTGGCCGCACGGAAATCTTTCGCCTGCTGACGCCGGACCTGCAGTTTCACAATTGGCGCGTCGCCCTCGTGAACATGAATGTCGACTATTTGGCGCAAACCTATTTCCAGGAAGAAGCCCTCGTCCGAACTTGGGTCGATAAAATCGGCACCAAGAGTTTCACACTCGATGAGGAGCTGTGGCAGAGTGATCGTCTATGCGCGAAAGGGACCGCGACATACGTCTATTTCGACTATGATGCGCAGGAGGCCAAACCGGTGCCGGACGACGTGCGTCGAACCTTAGAAAAACATCTACGGTCACCGGAATAAGGATTGCCTATGATACCGTATAAACCTGCCGCCACCCTTCCCAGCCATGAGGTGGAGAACATGCCACCTCATATCAGCGATCAGGATTTATGCCACGGCGACCGGACCTGCGAAGCGATGTGAAGGTTAAGCGACTCATGACGAATATGACCATTTCCATCAAACCTCTCATGCCGGCAATCGGCTCAACCATTCGCGGCTTCGACCTCTCAAAACTGGACGACGATA
>CAXAGK010000511.1:0-3023 GCA_963968305.1 uncultured Rickettsiales bacterium
GTGTGTGAGGTCTGAATCGCAGCGATATGTACGCCCCGGCGCAATGATCCGAATCGGCGGTTCTTCCGTCTCCATCGTCCGAATTTGCACTGGCGACGTGTGGGTCCGCAGCACCATTCGCGAACTGTCATCCTTCTCCGGCAGATAGAAAGTGTCGTGCATTTGGCGGGCCGGATGCTCGGGCGGAATGTTCAGCGCTTCGAAATTATGGAAATCGTCTTCGATGTCCGGGCCTTCGGCAACCGAAAACCCCATCTCGCCGAAGATCGCGATCACTTCGTCCAAGGTCTGGCTGATCGGATGCAGTCGCCCACCATCACCGAACTCGACCGGCAAAGTGACGTCCACGGCCTCGTCGACGAGCCGCGCATCCAATTCCGCATCCTGCAGATCGGTCTTGCGGGCGTCGATGGCGGAATGCACCGCTTCCTTGACCTGGTTCAGCGCCTGGCCGGTGGCCTTGCGCTCGTCCGGATCGAGGCCGCCGAGGCCCTTCATCAGATCGGTGATTCGTCCCTTGCGGCCGAGCGCTGAGACGCGCAGCTGTTCCAGGGCATCGAGGTCGCTTGCTGCCGCGACATCTGCCAGCAGCGCGTCCTTCAACTGTTCGGGATTTTCCATCGCCAGGGGTTCCGCCAGCAGGCCGAGGCCGCGCCGGGAGGCGCTAAGCGGCCAAGGCGGCCTGGGATTGGTCGACCAGCGCTTTAAAGGCATCCGGCTCGTGAATGGCGAGATCGGAGAGCACCTTACGGTCGAGTTCGATACCGGCCTTCTTCATGCCGTTCATGAACTGCGAGTAGGTCACGCCATGCTCGCGGGTCCCCGCATTGATGCGTTGGATCCAAAGTGCCCGGAAATTTCGTTTCCGTGCGCGTCGATCGCGGTAGGCGTATTGCAGATCCTTTTCGACCCGCTGAATAGCGGCGCGGAAAGTATTCTTCGAACGACCCCGCGCGCCCTTGGCGAGTTTGAGGATTTTTTTGTGGCGATTCTGTTTGGTAACGCCGCGTTTTACACGTGCCATGTGATACTCCTCACGTCCGCAGGAAGTTGCGTTTGACGATTCGCGCGTCGGCCGAGCACATGATCTGTGTGCCGCGGTTCGTGCGTTTCATCTTCTGCGACCGCCGCCGCAGCATGTGTTGGAGTTTAGCGCTATTGAAGCGGACCTTACCGGTCCCCGTGATTTTGAAACGCTTCTTCGCGCTGCTCTTGTTTTTGAGCTTGGGCATTTTGATTTCCTTATATTGCAAATCTTCGTTGAACCGAGGAGGCATACCCATAGCCATCCGGTCCTTCTTGCGAGCGCGGCTTATAGACCTATGGTTCTCTTAATGCAAGGCCCGGGCGGGCCGTCCAATAAAGGAAGAATAGTATGGATTTGGGTCTCTCGGGAAAACGAGTATTGATCACCGGCGCGTCGAAGGGTATCGGCCGCGCCATCGCGGAAGTTTTGGCAGAAGAAGGCTGCAGTCTGCATTTAGCATCGCGCACGGAGGCTGATCTGGCGACGGCGCGAGATCAGATCAATGAGAAGCATGGTGTGCAGGTAACGATACACGCACTCGACCTCTCCGACAGCGCCAATGTGAAGCAATTGGTCAAGGACACCGATGGCATCGATATTCTCGTCAACAACGCCGGCGCCATTCCCGGCGGCGATATCGAAACGGTTGACGAGGAAACCTGGCGCGAGGCCTGGAACCTGAAGGTCTTTGGCTACATCAACATGTGCCGCGAGGTCTATCCGGCGATGTGCAAGCGGGGTCATGGCGTGATCTTCAATGTCATCGGCATGGCGGGCCTTGCCCCGCGCGCCAATTACGTGGCCGGCAGCGTCGGCAATGCGGGGCTCGACGCGCTGACGGTGGCACTTGGTAGCGAAAGCATGGATCACGGCGTCCGAGTCCTCGGCATCCATCCGGGTGCAATCGAGACCGACCGCCTCACGACGTTGTATAAAGCAATGGCGAAGCGGGAATTCGGTGACGAAAGTCGCTACAAAGAGATGTATAAGGGATTGCCCGCTAATCGGCCGGGGATGCCGGAAGAATGCGCTACGGTAACGGCGATGCTGATCTCCGAAAAATCCAATTGGGTGAACGGCGTGGTCATCCCGGTCAACGGCCGAGGACAAGGCTGGTGAGTGACGGCCGGGTTACGACGGAAATTATCCAACACGAACGCGGTCCCTATGCACGCATCACGGTAGAGAACGCGGCCAAGGCGAACTGTCTCTCGACGCCGATCATGACGCAGTTGCGGGACGCTTTTCTGGCGCTGCGCGACGACGATGACCTGCGTCTCGCCGTTCTCACGGGGGGGGGCGAGCGCAGTTTTCTCGGCGGCGCAAACCTGCACGAGCTAAAGGAACTCACCCCGGCGAAGGCACGCACTTTCCTGACCTTGCTGAGCGAGGCCAATTCGGCGATTCGCAATCTGCCGGTGCCGGTTATCGCGCGTATAAACGGTGTGTGCATCGGCGCGGGCCTGGAAGTGGCGATCTCTTGTGACCTCCGGATCGCGGCGGCACATGCGCAGCTCGGTATGCCGGAAGTCGCCCTCGATCTGCCGTCCGTCGTCGAATCGGCACTGTTCCCCCGCATGATGGGCTGGGGCCGGACTGCCTGGATGGTTTATCGAGGCGACCTCCTCGACGCGGAATTGGCGGAACGTTGGGGACTGATCGAAAAACGGTCGGCGGAAGGCGAGTTGGACGCCGATGTCGACGAGCTAGTCGAGAAAATCCTCTCGAATGGGGCGGTCGGTATTCGCACCCAAAAGGCGCTGATGCGGGATTGGGAGCGCATGTCGCTGCAAGATGGCATCTTGCAAGGCATCGATACCATCGCCGAGGCCGTGAAGACTGGCGAATCGAAGCGATATATCAACGAGACCTTGAGCGGTCTTAAGAAATAGAACTAGGCGCGGGTGATGCGGCGGCCTTCAATATAGAACACGTCGATCTCCGAATTCATCAGGAAGGCGATTGCTTCCGCCGGGGTCTCGACAATCGGTTCGCC
>CAXAGK010000512.1:0-3018 GCA_963968305.1 uncultured Rickettsiales bacterium
CCGATGCCGGGACCGATCGACTTTAAAGGTGTGCGGATCGGGGTGCCGATCTGTGAGGACATCTGGACACCGGACGTCCCCGAATGCCTGCAAGAATCGGGCGCGGAAATCTTGCTGGTACCAAATGGCTCTCCCTACGATATAGCGAAGACGGATCAGCGCCTGCAACACGCTGTGGCACGGGTGACGGAGACCGGCTTGCCGCTTGTATATGTGAACCAGGTTGGCGGGCAGGATGAGCTTGTCTTCGATGGGGCATCCTTCGTGATCAACGCGGATCATTCTCTGGCGGTTCAAGCAGTCGACTGGACGGAAGCGCTCGTCACCACACAATGGCGCCGGGGTGATGACGATGTCTGGGTGTGCGAGATGGGTGCGTTGGAGAGACCATCGGAAGATCTCGAATCGATCTATCAAGCCATGACCTTGGGATTGCGGGATTATGTGGAGAAAAATGGATTTCCGGGTGTCTTGATCGGGCTTTCGGGAGGTGTCGACTCGGCGATCACCGCAGCGGTGGCGGTCGATGCGCTGGGGCCGGACCGGGTGCGCTGCGTGATGATGCCGTCGCCCTATACCAGCCAGGAAAGCCTGGAGGACGCGGAGGAAGCCGCGCAGTTGATGGGCGTGCAATTGGACGATGTCGGCATTCAACCGGCGATGACGGCGTTTGAGGCCATGCTGAAGCCGATTTTCGGCGATGCGGCGGCGGATGTGACGGAAGAAAACATCCAAGCGCGCAGCCGCGGTCTGATCCTGATGGGTATTTCCAATAAGCTCGGCTACATGCTGCTGACCACCGGCAACAAGTCGGAAATGTCGGTTGGCTATGCCACGCTCTACGGCGATATGTGTGGCGGTTACTCGGTGTTGAAGGACGTCTATAAAACGACGGTCTTCGATCTTTGCCATTGGCGCAATCAATCGAGGTCGGAGAACCTTCTGGGCCTGGCGGGACGCGTGATCCCGGAGCGGATCATCACCAAGCCGCCATCGGCGGAACTTCGCCCCGACCAGAAAGACGAGGATTCGCTGCCGCCTTACGACAAGCTCGACGATATTCTGCGCTGCTTGATCGAGGAGGAGATGAGCGTCGAGGAAATCGTCGCCCGTGACCACGAACCGGAAACGGTGCAGCGGATATGGCACATGCTGGACTTGGCCGAATACAAACGCCGCCAAGCGCCGCCGGGCGTGAAGATCACACACCGGGCTTTCGGGCGCGAGCGGCGGTATCCGATCACTAATAGTTTCCGGCGCATATTGTAGGATAGAGCCGGTGAGCCTTCGCATCCACGACACATATCAGCGCAAGAAAGTCGATTTCGAACCGCACGACTCGAACCATGTACGGTTCTATGTCTGCGGGCCGACGGTCTACGACTATGCCCATATCGGCAATGCGCGGCCTATCATCGTCTTCGATGTGCTGTATCGGTTGTTGCAGCGGCTGTATCCCAAGGTGACTTACGTTCGCAACATTACGGATATCGATGATAAGATTAACGCGCGGGCTGCGGAATCCGGCGAATCCATCGGCGATATAACCAAACGGACCGCAGCACAATTTCACGAAGATATCGCCGCGCTGGGGGCCATGGAACCCGATGTGGAGCCGTGCGCGACCGATCACGTCGCGGAGATGATCGTGATGATCGAGGGTTTGATCGCCAAGGGGCATGCTTATGCGGCGGACGGCCACGTGCTGTTCAATGTGCCGTCCTGGGACGCCTATGGCCGCTTGTCGCGTCACAGCCGGGATGAATTGGTCGTGGGCGCGCGCGTCGACGTGGCGCCCTATAAACAGGACGCGGCGGATTTCGTGCTCTGGAAACCGTCGAGCGACGACCTGCCGGGTTGGGACAGCCCGTGGGGACGGGGGCGGCCCGGATGGCACATCGAATGCTCGGCTATGGCGACCAAGTATCTCGGCGACAAATTCGACATTCACGGCGGCGGCCAAGATTTGATCTTCCCGCATCATGAGAACGAAATCGCCCAATGCCTCAGCGACACACCGTCGGAAGGTTTTTCTAAATATTGGATGCACAACGGCTATCTGATGTCGGAAGGCGAAAAGATGTCGAAGTCACTCGGCAACTTCTACACCATCAACGAGTTGCTGCAGGAATATCCTGGCGAAGCGGTGCGCTTGCTGCTGTTGAAGACGCATTATCGCCAACCGCTTGATTTCACTAAGAGCGGGCTGGATGAAGCGAAGCGCGAGCTGGATCGGTTTTATGGGGCGTTGCGAGGCGGCGTTGCGGCAAGCGGTGGCGAAGGGATTGACGATGCGGTCAAATCGGCCCTGACCGATGACATGAACACGCCGTTGGCGCTGACCGCTTTGCATGGAAAGTTACGCGATCTGAATAATACGCAAGATGCGGATGGGCGGGCGACGGTCGCGCAATCACTGGTCGACGCTGGGGCCGTGCTCGGTCTGCTGCAGGACGATCCCGAAGCCTGGTTCACTTGGCGGCCCACCGGCGCTAGTGGTTTGGAAGACAGCGATATCGAAGCGATGATTCAGCAACGCTCCGATGCACGGAGCGCGAAGGATTTCGCGACTTCCGATCGTATTCGCGACGAACTGACTGACGCGGGCATTGTGCTGGAAGACAAACCCGACGGGACGATCTGGCGGCGGGGATAATGCCGTACTGCCATTCCGGAAGCCGGAACGGTCATCCGGAATTATGGCCTGAGCCTAACAATTGAAAGACACGACGCTTGAGTAAACCTCAGGCAATAATTTCGGGTTTGCCGCGCGCCCCGGAATGACCGGGGAAATTACGGGCTGGGCGCCCCCTTCAACTCGACTGTGTTGCCGTCGGGGTCCTGAATGTAGATGGACGGCCCGGTGCCGTCGGCGCCGTAGCGGGGTGACGTCTCCGGCGCTGTGATGCCGTGCTCTTCCAGATGTTTGCGGATGGCGGGCTCATCCCAGGGTTCCACGCGCAGGCAGAAATGATCGAGATTGAGACCATCGTCGCCGGGCGCAGGGCCGCCTTTGCG
>CAXAGK010000513.1:0-3007 GCA_963968305.1 uncultured Rickettsiales bacterium
ATATCATTCAAGCCGGTGGTCCAACGGTTCAGGGCTTCAAGCGGGTCGCTAGCTTCGCCGTTTTCAGCGGTGAATTTGTCCTCATCCACATAAGCCGGAGCGATCAACAAGGTCGTGGATAGCGCGGTCGCGACGACAAGCGACCTGAGTTTGATAGATTTCGGCGATTCAAACATATGGACCTTTTTTGGCTATCGTGCTCCGGATAAGCATCGCTGATAGTATATTAATATAATCTTAAATAGAGCTTAACTCTTTTTGATCTTTTGGTAGCAATGCAACCTTCGCACCGACTACCAGAGCGAAATTCGAAACTCATTGTTGGCGACGCTTGGCGCATTGGAGAATTGCGTTAACTTGCTCGAAAGCAGCGGATTATCATCCGCTTACGGCATCGCGTAATTATGAGGAACGAGTTACATGGCGGCTCAGGTTGAAAATATTCTTGTTGGCGACCTAGTCGCTGAATTCCTGCAACAAATAGGTGTGACGAGCACATTCGGCGTCATTTCCATCCATAATATTCCGATGTTGGACGCTATTGGGCGGCGCAATGCGATCCGGTTTGTAATGGCGCGGGGCGAAGCGGGTGGCGGCCATATGGCGGACGCCTATGCTCGGGTCTCGGGCGAGTTGGGGGTGTTGTTCACCAGTACCGGGCCAGGTGCGGCAAACGCGGCAGGCGCGCTTGTCGAGGCACGATTTGCCGGAACACCGATGTTGCATCTGACAGGACAAACCGCCACGCCGAACATGGATCTGGGACAGGGGGCCGTCCATGACGTTCCGGATCAATTGGGCATGTTGAAGTCCGTCTCGAAAACCGCCTTTCGAGTGCGCTCCGCCGCCTCGGCATTTGGTACTTTAGTGAAAGCCGCCACCGCGGCCATGACGCCGCCGATGGGGCCGGTCAGCGTAGAGATACCGATCGATATTCAACGCACGAAAATTCCACGCCCGGCGGAACTGGCGACGCTCCGGCTTGCGATACCCATCGCGAATCCGGGAGATGCCGAAACGCTTGATGAAATTGCGTCTCGATTGAAAGCGGCGAAGCGTCCGCTGTTGTGGGTCGGCAATGGCGCTAAATTCGCGGGGACGTCGGTTGCACGCTTGGTGGATATAGGCATTCCCGTGATCACTAGTTGGAACGGCCGCGGCGTTCTACCGGAAGACCACCCGATGAGTCTTGCATCCACCGCTACGACGACGGAAGTCGGCGAGTTTCTGAAAACGGTCGATTTGATGATCGTTGCCGGTGGACGTTTGCGCGGCCACGAGACAGCGGACATGGGCATGCCACTACCCGATAACATGATCCAAATTGACGTGGACCCGGCTGCCAACGGCCGGACGTATGCCAGCATGGTATTTCATTGTGCGGAGGCTGGAGCTGCCCTCAGCGCCATTGCAGACCGTTTAACTGCGAGTGGCGGTCTGTCCCTCGATCCCGCCTTGTCGGCGGATGTCGCGGCAGCGAAGGCGGACGCCTACGAGAATTACCCGAAAGCATTCGGTCCTTACGCGAGTTTCCCAACACAGATGCGCTCCGCAATGCCCCGCGATGCCGTCTTCGTGCGGGATATCACGCTGAACAATAGCACCTGGGGGAACCGTGTCTTTCCGCTCTACAATCCACGCGACAATGTCTACCCCATCGGTGCGGCGATAGGACCCGGCATGCAATTGGGTATCGGCGCGGCCGTAGGATCGAAAGGCCGCAAAGTCGTCTGCATGTGCGGGGATGGCGGATTTTTCTTGAATCTGACCGAACTCTGGACTGCCGTTCAGGAAAAAGTCGACATTGTCTTCGTGGTCATGAACGACAAGGGTTACGGCGTTATCAAGCATATCCAAGATACGCTCTATGGCGGGCGTCACTATTTTGGTGATTTGCTGGGGCCTGATTTGAAGAAACTTTCCGAAGTCGCCGGCATTAATTACGTTAAGGTCGATCAGGCGGATGGTTTGGAAGAAGGTATGTCAAAAGCGTTCGCCGTAACGGGGCCTTCAATCGTCGAGGTCGACATGAAGACCATTGGCGACTTCCCACGTTACTTCAAAGCACCGTCTTACGCCGACGGTGACGAGGACAAGCAATCCGCTTGAACCTCGCCGCCGCCAGGCGGTAACGCTATAGAATGTAGTGTTTAGCAAAGTAGGTGGCTTTGTTCGCCGATCATTCGCCTTTCGTCTTGGATTTGAGGTCTTCACACCACTCCTTGCTGCCGACTTCGGCCGAGCAAGCGGTATGGAATCCAGCAAGCGCTGTCACGGCAACGAGAGCGCCTAATTTTGTAGTTTCATTTTAAATTTCCTCGAGTGAATCTGATGGAGTCGGGTTTACCAAACTTTGGCTGACAGCTGAATTACTTGTTCTTATAGACTCCGGGGCGTTTCTCGCGCCATGCGGCGATGGCTTCCTTATGATCCTCACTAGAACGCGCCAAGATCATATGCGAGGAGACCATGTCGAGCGAACTGCGTAAATCCATATTCAAACCCGCTTTCATCGTACGTTTGATCAAACGTACAGAAATTGGCGAGGAATTTACGAGCTTTTCGACATAAGCGCGGGTTTCTTCCATCAGTTTGTCGTCGGGCACAACTTTGTTGACCAAGCCGTAGTTGAGAGCTTTTTCAGCGTCAACGAAATCGGCACTCCACAACATCTCAAGTGCGCGAGGCATGCCGATGATGCGCGGCAGGAACCATGCTCCGCCGTTGCCGGGCACTAGGCCAACGCGGACATAGGTTTCGGCGAAGCGCGCGCTCTCGGCGGCAATGCGAAGGTCCGCGTGGAGGGACATGTCCATTCCGGCCCCAACCGCAACACCGTTCACGGCGGCGATTATCGGTTTGTCGATCTCCGTCATTTTCAATGAAATGAGTTGAACGAGGTCCCACAAACCGGACTTAATCTCGGCTGGAGTCGGCGGTGTATCGGCGCCCATCCGTCCGGTGTCTCCGCCCGCACAGAACCCACGTCCGGCACCAGTGATTATGA
>CAXAGK010000514.1:0-3004 GCA_963968305.1 uncultured Rickettsiales bacterium
CTTTCGTCGCGCCGTAGACCGAGGTCGGGCGAAACGGCGTGTCTTCCCTCACCGGAGAGTCCGGCGTCACCCCATAAGCGGAGCCGGACGAGCAATAGACGAACCGTTCGATACCGGCGCGATAGGCGGCCTCCGCCAGATCAATGGTCGAGATCAGGTTTACCCGGTTGATGAGATGCGGCGTGTCTTTGGCCAGCATCGGCCCGGAAATTCCGCCCGCATGGACGATTTTACCGACATTGTGATCCTTCAGTAGCGCCGACAGCATATCGAAATTGCCAAACGGTTCCTGGATATGGGTCATGCCGTCGACGGGGGTGGGCGGGTCGGCAGGGTCAAGTCCGACGACTTTATCACCGCGCGCGGTCAGCAGCTGCGAGAGCGGATGGCCGACAAGCCCGCAGGCGCCGGTGATTAGGATGGATTTCTCGGTCATTGGCTTTCTCCTTTGGCCTCGTCACTTCCAAATGCTCTTGCCGCTCCCCGGCAGTCCGAGGTCGCTCCACATGGCATCGACTTTCTCGACCACCGTATCCGACATGCGGATTTCCGTTCCCCAGGTGCGTTTCGTCTCCGGCGGCCATTTGTTGGTGGCATCCAGGCCGATCTTCGAGCCGAGCCCATCCTCGGGACTGGCGAAATCCAGATAGTCGATCGGCGTGCCCTCGACCACGGTGATATCGCGGGCAGGATCCATGCGAGTCGAGATCGCCCACATCACATCCTTCCAGTCGCGGGCATTGATATCGTCATCCACCACGATCACCCATTTCGTATAGGTAAACTGGCGCAGATACGACCACACGCCCATCATCATGCGCTTGGCATGGCCCGGATAGGCCTTCTTCATCGAGACCACGGCGATGCGGTAGGAGCACCCTTCGGGCGGCAGCCAAAAATCGACGATCTCCGGGAATTGTTGTTGGAAGAGCGGGATGAAGACCTCGTTCAAGGCTTCGCCTAGGATCGCAGGCTCGTCCGGCGGCCGGCCAGTATATGTCGAGAGATATATGGGATCGCGGCGCATGGTGATGGCGCTGATGCGGAAGACAGGAAACGGCTCAACCGAGTTGTAATACCCGGTGTGATCGCCGTAGGGACCTTCGGCACCGGTCTCGTCGAGCATGACATGGCCTTCCAAGACGATCTCGGCGTTGGCCGGCACTTTCAAAGGCACCGTCTTACAGCCGACCAGTTCTAATTTCTTACCGCGCAGCAGCCCGGCGAACTGGTATTCGGACAGAGTGTCCGGCACCGGCGTCACCGCCGCCAATATACTGCCGGGATCAGCGCCGATGACGACGGCGGCGGGCAGCGGCTCCGGCCTCTCGTCTTTCCAGCGCGCATAATGCTGCGCACCCCCCCGGTGCTTCAACCAGCGCATCAAGGTCGTGTCCCGCCCTGTCACCTGCATCCGGTAGATACCGAGGTTGTAGGCATCCGCCTTGTTGCCCCCAGGGTTGGGACCTTGAGTGACGACCAACGGCCAAGTGATAAGCGGGCCGGGCTCGCCCGGCCAACAGGTCTGGATCGGCAGCGATGACAAATCGATATCGTCGCCGGTCAACACCACCTCTTGGCAGGGCGCAGAGGAGACCGTCTTCGGCTTCATCGCCATGACAGTCTTCAGCAACGGCAAGTGCGAGAGTGCTTCGCGGAATCCGCCGGGCGGCTCCGGCTGGCGCAGGAAGGCCAGGGTCTCGCCGACCTCGCGCAACTGGTCCGGCTCCCGGTCCATACCCCAGGCAACGCGCTCAATGGTGCCGAATAGATTGGTGAGGACGGGCATGCCGTAAGGCGTGCCGTCGTCGCGCACGACATTCTCGAACAGCAATGCCGGGCCACCCTCAGCTAAGACCCGGGTTTGAATTTCCGTCATCTCCAAAGTCGGGGAGACCGGATGCGCGATACGGACCAGGCGCCCGTCCCGCTCAAGCTTTTCGATGAAGTCGCGGAGAGATTCATAGGACATGGGCGCGATCCTAGCGACGGCGAGCTATTTGGCAATGCGGCAGAATGCGGTTCGTCAGGCTTGGACGATGCCACCGCGGAGCGCACCCGGTTCAACATTCCGCCACAGTGCGGCTTGGTCTTCCGGCAGTGCCCGGCTGTTCGGCATGGAGAGCCAGATGCGTTTCAGGCAACGCTTGTCTGCGCCATCCTCGTAAGCGGTGCGCGCATGGTAGATGACGTGATTGTTGACCAGTTGCATATCGCCCGGCTCAAATCTCATTTCCATGCAGACTTCCGCCGCGACCTCCGCCAACAAGTCGAGCGCTTCCCACTGCGCGTCGCTCATCCGCGGCACTGTTCCGAGTTCCTGTGCCGCCTCCACATAGGTTCGCGAATAATGGCTGGTGAATTTCCCATCGCGCACGCCGAAGACGGGAATACCGTATGTATTGAGCCGCCCGTCCCTCTCCTCACCGTGGCGTGAACGATGGACGACATCATATAACAGTGCGGCCGAATCCGGACGGCGCTTGATGATCTCGTTGTTAACCCGGACAGAGCTCGCCAATTGGGAAATGCCTCCCTTCGCGGCTTGATGAATGCAGAACAGGCCAACGACATCCGCCCGGTCGGTGTGAAAGCGTAGCGGGCCGCTGCTCGCCGTCCGCGCCCGCGAAGAATGGAATACGCTACCATCCTTGGCGAACAATCGGTTGTCGTTCACTGCGTCGGTGTCTTGTTGCTCATTGACGATGTCGCGTAACAATTCGCCGTGATAGTTCTGATAGATGGGCGTGCCGAGATTGAGGCATACACCATACCAAATCCGGTTCAGGTCTTCCTCGTCGAAACGGTCGACAGGAAAACCCTTCAGTTTTGCCAGGCCGCCCCCTTCTTCCAATTCTTCAGTGACACGTTTAAGCTTTTCAGCGAAACGGCCGAGCGGGAAATCGTCTTTCGTGGTCATCTCTCGCCAGGCAAGCCCACGGCTTTGCAAACCTTCGAGCGCTGCTTCAAGCTCGGCGATATCCTCATTGGAAAGCTGGAATTG
>CAXAGK010000515.1:0-3002 GCA_963968305.1 uncultured Rickettsiales bacterium
CCACAGAATACCAAGGTCACGGGGCTTGCGGCCAAACGCCGCCAGTTTTTTATCAAGGGCGGCACGATGCTGTTTCATACTTTCCACCGTCCGCCGTGTACTAAACTGCAGATCGGCATAGGTCGCAGCGAGGTCCATGCCTGGCCCTGATTGTCCCGCCTGAATAATAAGCGGTCGCTGTTGTGGCGATGGCAAGGCGGGCAAGGGGCCACGCACATTGAAATACTCGCCTTTAAAATCGATCCGATGGACTTTCTCGGGATCAACAAACACGCCGCTCTCGCGATCCATCACCAGCGCGTCTGGTTCCACGCTATCCCACAGTTCACAGGTAACTTGCAGAAACTCCTGAGCCCGACGATAGCGTTCATCGTGGTCCATCATCTCCTCGAATCCCCAGTTCGCCGCCTCACCCTTATAGGCAGAGGTCACCGCGTTCCAGCCGATCCGCCCACCCGTCACATGATCCAGCGCATTGAACGTCCGCGCGCAATGAAACGGGTGATGATAGGTCGTCGACATGGTGAGTGCATAGCCAACGCCTTCCGTCATCCGCGCCAGAATGGGGATCATCGCCGTCATATCGTGACGCGGCCATTTCACACCATTGCGGACAACGGCATCATGATTGCCGCCGTAATCTTCGGAGGTGCCTCCGGTGTCGCCAAAGAACAGCAGATCAAACCGGCCACGCTCAGCGGTCTTTGCAATGTCTTCGTAAAATTCTGAGGTACTGTAATAGGGATAACCAACCCAGGAGCCCGGCATACGCCATAGAAAATCTGTGTGAAGAAACGAAAGGTCGGCGGCTAGATGGATCGTTTCGCGCTCGGACATTACTGTCTCCTATTCGATTTTATGCGGGTGGGCAGACCCCATCACGGGTGTCGCATTGATCAATCCCCAAATATAGGATGGCGATAAGGGCAGCTCATTCGGCTGTACGTCAAATGATTCAAGTGCTGAGGCTACGGCATTCGCCATCAGCCCACCACAGGAGAGTATACCGCCTTCACCGCCGCCTTTGACGCCCAGCGGATTAATCGGTGACGGCTTTTCCTCAAGCATGATCGCCCGAATATTGGGGAAGTTGGATGACTGCGGCACCAGATAATCGGCAAGCGTCCCGGTCACCACCTGGGCATTCTCATCATAAATCATATGTTCGAGAAATGCCCCGCCGAGCCCCTGCACCATTGCGCCAATCGCTTGGCCATGGAGGGTCATCGGGTTCACGATCCGGCCGACATCTTCAACCATCAACATATCGATCAACTCCACATGCCCGGTATTGGGGTCAACCGTCACATGCGCCGCCACGGAACCATAGGCATAGGTGTGTTTATGATTATGGAAGGTTTCTTCAACTTCTGGCACATTGTCCACCAACTCACCGAAAGCAACGGCGCGGCCATCTTTTGCATTCACCGTGCCATCCACGACGTCAAGAGAGTCTGTAGGACAGTTTAGCCTGTCCGCTGCCGCATCACGGATATGTTCGACCAGCTTTTCGACAGCGAGCAAAATAGCCGAACCACCCATAACCGTAGATCGCGAATGATAAGAGCCAAACCCCTCGCTCACATAAGTCGTCGAGCCATGGAACAGCTTCACTTGTTCAATCGGCAATTCCAACGCATCGGCGGCAATCTGCGTCAGCACTGTCAACACACCCTGCCCAACCGCCGTCGACCCAACAAAAACATGAACGGAGCCATCTCGTTGAAGCGCTACCTTTGCGTTCTCGCTCGGCCCCGCCGCGCCGCCTTCGATAAAGCATGCAACGGCCAACCCGTGATATACTCCATCGATTAACTGCCCGCGCAGCTTTTCTTTGTCCGCCCAACCAAACTCCTTGAGACAGCGATCGAGCGTCATCAGATAGTCGCCGCTATCAAATTCTTCCTCACGTTCAACCGGGCGAATTGTAGAGATCGGATACGGCATCTTCGCTTCAACCACCAGATTGCGGCGGCGAAAATCCACTTGGTCTATGCCGAGCTCTCCGGCGACGATATCAAAGAACCGTTCCCGAAAATAATCAGCCTCGAAACGACCAGGCCCCCGGTAAGTCCCGATGGGCGCCTTGTTGGTAAGCATCGCGTGCGACTGGATATCGACATGAGGGACATGATACGGCCCCGACATGAACTGAGCAACATTGCGCGGGCTGATGGTGCCGTTGGTCCGGTAATAAGCCCCGGCATCAACCCACACCTCTCCCCGCAGACCGAGGATCGTCCCGTCGGAAGCGCAAGCAATCTCGATATCGCAATCCATTTCCCGGGCATGTCCCGTGGTCAGCAGATGATCGCGCCGGTCTTCAATCCATTTTACCGGCCGACCGGTAAAGCGCGATGCAAAGGGAATGAGAAAGTCTTCTGCAAAGAATTCACCGCGCGCACCAAACCCGCCACCGACATCGCTCTCAATCATATCGATAGAGGTTTCAGACAGGCCCATCATCGCCGCGAGTATCTTGCGGTTGGCGAACGGTACCTTCGCCGCGCCTTCAACCGTCAACCGTTCAGTATCAACGTCCCAATCGGCAAGAATACCGCGAGGTTCCATCGGCAAAGCCAAATGACGCTGCGTCGCGAATTGTTCGCGCCGAACATAGTCAGCCGTCTCGAACACCGAGGCGACATCGCCCTTCGTCGCTGTGTACGTTATCGCTTCGTTGCTACCCCAGTCATCGAACAACAATGAATCACCTGCCACGGCGTCGTGACGATTTGCAACGGCTTGCAGTGGTTCAATATCAACAGCAATCGCCGACAAGGCATCTTCCGCCCGCGCGGGATTATCAGCGAGAACAACAGCCACCGCTTCACCTACATAGCGGACTTTGTCGCCCGCGATAACCGGCTGGCCAAGCGGTTTCAGCTCGTCCATCGGCATCAAGCGTAGCGGCACCAGCGGAATATCATCGCCAAGATCCACCGCTGTAATAACAGCATGGACCCCCGGCATCTTCTTGGCCGCTGATGTATCGATGGAGC
>CAXAGK010000516.1:0-3000 GCA_963968305.1 uncultured Rickettsiales bacterium
CCATATCGTTCAAACCGTGCTCCTTGCAATCGGCGCCGATAAAACCGCCGCCGAAATCGCGTTCGGAGCGGCGGATTAAACCGCCTTCTGAACACACGATGTTTCACACCGTCGTCTGCGATCTTCTGAATATCCGCTATCCTCTTCTCCAAGGAGCGATGCAGGGTGGCGGAGGACCTGAATTAGTCGCCGCTGTCAGTGAAGCCGGTGGCCTCGGTGTGCTTCCCACCTTTGGAGGCACGGAAGATAAACTCTGGGAAGACATTGACACCGTAAAGGCGCGGACGGGGAAACCGTTTGGTGTAAACATCACCGCCATGGGCCGCGGCTTCACAGAATCACGAGCTCGGATCATCATCGAAGCGGGTGTTCCTGTCTGCACTACCGGCCGCGCTGATCCTGGCGAGAAGGCCGTAAAGATGCTGAAGGATGCGGGCGTTAAAGTCGTCTCCATCATCCCGACCGTGGAGCTCGCCAAACGCATGGAACACGAGGGGGCTGACGCTATTGTCGCCTCCGGCACCGAAGCGGGCGGCCATGTGGGCACCATTGCGACCATGCCGCTGGTGCCGATGGTCGTCGATGCGGTGAAAGTACCGGTCATCGCGACGGGCGGTATCGGCGACGCGCGCGGGTTCCTTGCCGCCTTCGCGCTTGGCGCGCAAGGAGTCCAGATCGGCACACGCTTCATGGCCATGGCGGAAAGCGACCTGAACGTATGGGGTCGCGAACAATTGCTGAAGATGCGCGAGACGGATACGATCATCTCCCGCGCCATGACCGGCTCGACCGTCCGCTGCGTAACGACACCCGAGCTAAAAGCCTACGAGGACGCCCGCCTATCGGGTGCGAGCAAGGAAGAACTGGCAGAGTTCCGGAAAGCCGTCGTGCGTGGCCGCAATACCGACAAGGACGATAAACGCCAATCCGCGATGGGCCAGATCGGCGGGATGATCCACGACGTCCGCCCGGTCGGGGAATTCATCGAAGAGATGATCTCGGAGGCAGCCCGGTTGGCGAGTACTGTGAAGGATATCGCGGGACGATAATTCACCAGCTCGTCCCCTCACCAAAAACGCCGCTTCGGCGTTGAACACTTAAGGGGACAGGGGAGCTAATTTTTCACCCGGTATTTCTCTACGAAATCTTCATCGACCGTCACACCCAACCCCGGCCGATCGGGTATTTCGAGATGTCCATCTACAATGGTGAAATCCTCGACCGCAAGCTCGTGCAACATCGGGTTTGCACCAAGGGAATATTCAACGATAAACCCTGTCGACGCGACCACCATCGTATGCAATCCGGCGGCAAAGGTCAGTGCTCCGCCCCAAAGATGCGGCGCATAGCGGAGCTGGTAGGCACTGGCGATGGCTTCAATTCGCATTGCTTCGGTGACGCCTCCGCAAATCGAGAGGTCGGGCTGGAAGATATCGCAAGCCCGCAGTTCTGCGAGGTCGCGAAAGGCAAACCTCGTGAACTCGCTCTCACCCGTGGAGATCGGAATATCCGTCGAAGCCCGCACCTCCGCCATGCCACGTTTGTCATCGGCGACCACGGGCTCCTCGAGCCAGCCGATATTGCACTCCGTGACTTCCCGGCAGAACCGCTTTGCCTCCGCTACGCTAAACGTTCCGTGTGCGTCGCACATGATCTCGATGTCATCTGCCAATCCCTCGCGTGCCGCCCGGACTCGCGCCACCGAATGCGCAAGGGTGCCGTCGCCAGCACCGACGCGCATTTTCACGGCTTTAAAATTACCGCGATCGACAAAGGACTGCAGCTCCGCAACGATGCGGTCGGTTGGCGCCCAACCGCCTGACGCATAGGCAGGATAGCGATCCTTTCTGCGCCCACCAAGCAACCGCCATACGGGCTCTCCGAGCGATTTTCCCAAGATATCCCAGAGTGCCATGTCAATGCCGCTGATCGCCGATATGAGATGTCCACGGCGACCTAAAACCGGGAAAACACGCCCCCTATCAATGGCATAGTGGGCGCGACTTCCATTATACATTACATCCCAAAGACGTGAAATATCGCGCGCATCCTCACCTACAAGAAGCGGTCCGAGTTCTTCCTCGACCATCGTGCCGAGTGCCGCATTGGTACCGGCACTACCCACTGCTGCTTTGGCCTCACCGAAACCGACGAGCCCGCCTTCGGTCTCGATCCGCACCAAGGTGCTGTCGAAAGATTGCGTCTTGCCAAAATCAGATGTGTGTTGCTGTTGCTCCGGAATGGGAACATGCAACCAATCAGCACGCACGGATTTGATCTTCATGACTTCTCCCCTCTATTCCGCTGGACTGGCAGCCGCCCGCAATATCGGCCCCAAAATTAGACAAAATGGTAACGTCAAAAAGACAATGCCCGATATCACATACATAGTGGTCTGTACGCCGACAATATCACTCATAAATCCAAAGGTTAGCGGTGCCGCTATCCCACAGGCCGCGCTAAGCGTAAAGAACAGTCCGAAGGCGCGCGACTGACGCTCGCTATCCACCAAATCCCCTATCGTACCTTGCAAGACCGACGACGTCCCGTTGAGGACGACGCCGAGTATCGGCAAAATAAAGAATGCAGTCTCCCCCTCGACGAGGATCATGGTAACAATGCCGATAGCCGTGCCAATCTCGGTCAAGATAACAGTTCGGATGATCCCCAAGCGCTCCGCCAGAAATCCGCAAGCGAGCTTGCCCCACATTCCACCCAACAATATGACGGGGATCGCCATTGCCGCCAACTCCGGCTCGACATGACGCTCAATCAAGAGAAACGCGACAAATGTCAGAAAGCCGTTCCGCGTAAAGTTATCAACGATCATGATGCCGAGGAGCGAGCTAAATCCAACAGGTTCCTTAATCCCCCATCCGGGTGGTTTCGCGTCGATCGTCTTCTCCGGGGAACGTTCCGGCTTTCCGCCCGCCTTCACCGCCACCAGCGTTATGAAAACGACTACCGCCGACAAAAACGTAAATACACCGAGGGAGACGA
>CAXAGK010000517.1:0-2993 GCA_963968305.1 uncultured Rickettsiales bacterium
CAATATAGGCGCTATGAAGGCACCAAATGATAGCGACCACATAAACCAGATATAAACCGCCACCGAATCCGTATTCCGGATGCTTCTGGGCTTCTTCGGTCGATATTTCTTTGAAGTTCATTCAGACTTCCCCCGAATTCGCGTCATTCGTCCCAAGACAATATAACTACCGCATGAACACCCATGTTCAAGGTGTTACAGCATTTTTTCCTCGTTGCGGGCGGGATGATGGCAGGGGAGCCCCGCCAATTCAATACACTAATACGCTGACCTCCGATTCAGATTACCGAGCATCCTCTTTGATCATATCCGATGCTTTTTCCGCTATCATGATCACAGGGGCATTTGTATTGCCAGAGACCAACCGCGGCATGATGGACGCATCTACGACCCTCAACCCGCCGATACCATGCACGCGCAGGCGATCGTCGACCACCGCCATCGCATCGCTCCCCATCTTGCAGGCGCCCACGGGATGGAACACCGTTCCGCCGACACGGCGCGCATGGTCCAAAAGTTCGTCATCTGTGCGGCAATCTGGGCCCGGTACAATTTCCACATCCCGGTAGGGATCGAGCGCCGGGCTCTCCAATATAGTTCGCGCGATCTTCAGTCCGGCCACATGGGCGTCTCGGTCGACTTCTTCTTTTAGAAAATTCGGCTTGATCGATGGATGATCGCGGTGGTCGGACGAGGTGATGTGAACGGTCCCTCGGCTCTCGGGACGCAATTGGCAGGGTCCCAAGGACATGCCCGGAAAATCGTGCAAAATACGCTTATGAGGATCGGCAAAGCTGGCGTGCGCGCAGTGATATTGCACGTCGGGCGTCTCCAACTCGGGTCGCGTCTTGATGAAGCCGTGCGCGATACCCGCCGGCATCGTCAATGCGCCCTTCCCTTGGAAGATTAGCTTCAATCCCTCGACCAGCAGCGGCAGCCCTCGGACTCTTTCGTTTAGAGTGACGGGCTGCTTCACCTTCCACGCCATGCGGCTGATGTAATGGTCTTGATGGTTCTCCCCGACACCTGCCAACTCATGGACTACATCAATGCCATGCTCTTTCAGAAGACTGGGCTGCCCTATCCCGGACAATTCCAACAGTTGCGGCGATTGAATAGCGCCCGCGCATAGGATCACGTCCTTGTTGGCCCGCACCTCGCGTGGGAATCCATGGACGGTGTAATGAATACCAACCGCTTTCTTGCCTTCCAACATTACCTTGCTGGCAAATGCGTCCGTTTCGATCTTCAGATTGTCGCGCCCGCGGATCGGGTCGAGAAATGCGCGGCTGGCGCTATAGCGCCGCCCACCCTTTTGCGTCACTTGGTAATACCCGAAACCTTCTTGGCTGGCGCCGTTGTAATCAGGGTTCTTCGGGTAACCGGCTTCTTCCGCAGCGTCAATGAACGCATCGAGAATGGGATAGGTCTCGCTCATATCATCAACATGCAGCGGGCCGCCGGTGCCGTGAAATTCGGTTCCCTTCGAGGTATTGGTCTCTGATTTTTTGAAATACGGCAACACGTCCTCGAACGACCACCCGCGATTGCCAAGTTGCGCCCAACCGTCATAGTCACGACCTTGGCCGCGCACATAGAGCATACCGTTAATCGAACTGGAGCCGCCAAGCACCTTACCGCGCGGCACTGGAATCTGGCGGTTGTAGGTGTAATCCTCGGGCTCTGTTGTAAAATTCCAATTCACGCCTGGGTCGTACATCGTCTTGATGTAGCCGACCGGAATATGTATCCAGATGTTATTGTCCCTACCGCCCGCTTCGAGCAGGAGGACACTGTTATTTGGGTCTTCCGAAAGGCGGTTGGCCATCACACACCCGGCCGACCCGGCCCCGACAATGACGTAATCGTATGTCGCCATGCTGCTCACACCCCACTGTTGGATTACGCAGTAAGAAGTACCGCGTGAAGCGTGGCGGTCAAGATACCAACGTGCCTTCAACCAGTATAATTAAGAGGCAGAGCGGTAGTATATTTGATCCGTTCCATGGCGAAGGTGGAGCTGACATCGGACAATCCACCGATTCCGATCAAACGCTTGTACACCGCGTCATAGGCGGCAATGTCCGGCACGACGACACGCAACATATAATCAACGTCGCCGCTCATTCGATAGAACTCCATTACTTCTTGAATCGAATCAACGTGCCGCGCGAACGCCTCTAGCCATTCCTGAGAATGCTGGCCTGTCTTAACCGCGACAAAAACCGTGACACCTACATTGAGTTTAGCTGGATCTAATATCGCGACACGCCCGGCGATTATGCCCGCTTTTTCCAAATTTTGGACACGCCGCCAACAGGGTGTTGAGGACAAGCCAACCTGCTCCGCAATTTCCGACAGAGGCATCGCTGCATCACGCTGCAAACAGTTTAAGATTTTACGATCAAATCCGTCCATGAAATATATTTCTTAAATATACTTATTATTAGAAATATTTACCAATAATCTTCAACATCATAGACTATTTAGCAAATTAATTTTACGCCTCGTGAACTATCCTTCTCTCTAGGACAATAGATTGAGGAATTACAAAGCGATGATCAAGAAGCTCTTCACTGAACATCCGGCCAGCGTAAACGAGACCTATTTCGAGCATCTATGTTCCGCCCTCCGCTTTACCACCGCGATGTTTGTCGCTACCCTTGCATGCCTCACTCACGCCTTTCTTCCGTTTCTCTGTGTAACCACCGGCAGCCGGAAAATCATCGAACTCCACGACCGCATGGTCACAAACCGTGTGCACTAGGCTGCACAAGCTAGCTGAGCGTGAGTTGGGAGCAACTCTTCATCGCACTGATGATAAAAAATGTACACCAATGGCGCCCATTACATAAAAGTTAAAGGGGCTGACCCAGATAACTCGATTTCGGAGTTATCATGGGTATCATGCGCAAGAGCCGTCTCAGTCATGACAAACAGGATCGTTTGATCGAGCATTTCGTATCGGGCTCGACGTCATTGACGGCTGCCCG
>CAXAGK010000518.1:0-2987 GCA_963968305.1 uncultured Rickettsiales bacterium
CAGCTAAGGCAATGGGTTAGAACAAATATGGGCTAGTTATCTGGGACAGCCCCTTGAATAATTATGCGAACATTTAGGCAAAACAACAGAAATTCTAAATTTTTTCTCTCCAAGAGGTTAAATCTGCCCGAAACTCCTCTGTGCGAATGACGGCTGTCACAGCGCCAGGGGATTTGAGATGTTCTTATTGGTGATGTCTTATATCGGCCGAAATCGAGGAGTCCCCCAATGCGTATCATGATGCTTGTCTTAATTGTTGCCGCTATTGCCTTACCTGCCCAATCCGGCGACCGTTTTCTGTCAGGCAAGGACTTCAAGGCGCGCGTCGAGGCAGGCGATGTTATGATGAAAAGCAGTGCCGATTACGAATTCCCGGTCGATATCACCTTGCGCGCCGACGGCTCCATAGAGGGTGTGTCCGGTAACGGCTATATCGATGTGGGCAGCTGGTGGCTGCGCGGCGATATCCTATGCCACAAGTGGGAAGGATGGTTCGACGGTCTCCGAAAATGTTACGCGGTCGCTGGTTCGGGCGCTGGGTTGACGCTCGCGAAACCGACCGCGAAGCATTTCAAGAACGCAAAAACTCGACTTAAATGAGGCTTCGCCGAAACAGTTGATTTGATTCCGCACTTCAATCGCGCCATTTTAGTGATAACTTAGTTGATGGCGCATGGGGCGCCTCAAGCTTTGCGGAGGAAGTCATGGCACTTGCGACATTGGTTCAACAACAAGACGTCAGCGACGTCGAATGGGCAACCCGCTGCGATTTGGCGGCACTTTATCGCGTATTCGACAATTTGCGGATGACCGATCTAGTTTACACCCACTTGTCGGCGCGCGTGCCGGACCAACCGAACTGCTTCCTGATGAACCAGTACGGTGAGATGTTCGACGAAGTCACCGCGTCCAGCCTGGTAAAGATGGATCTTGACGGCAACGTTGTCGGCGGCGAAGGCGCATTCAACGCGGCCGGATTCACCATTCACAGTGCCTGCTACTTGGCGCGCGATGACATCATGGCGGTGGTCCACCTGCACACAAAGGCCGGCATCGCGGTCGCCTCGGTCAAGAATGGTCTGTTGCCGCTTAGCCAGCACTCGCTCTACATCGTAGACAATCTCTCCTACCATGAGTACGAGGGTCCGGCGACGGATTTGGACGAACGCGAAAGCCTCGGTCGCAATCTTGCGGACAAGAGCAACATGCTGTTGCGCAATCACGGCTCGCTATCTGTCGGCCGCACCGTGGCGGAGGCCTTCCACAACGCCTACTACCTGGAGAAATCCTGCGACATCCAGGTCGCGACACAGGGGTTGAACGACGAGATGATCATGATACCGGACGACGTTTTAGAGGAATCCGGCAAGGCTCGGATGGAGCGATTCCGGGACGCGGACACTGTCGGCCGCCTTGCCTGGGATGCGCTGATCCGCCAGCTCGACCGTAAAGGCTCCGATCACCGCAGATGAGCCCAAGCTCGCCGAGCGGGGGCCCTTCCGTCGACTTCATCGAACCGGAGACATTACGCGCCTGGATCGAGACCGGGGAAGCCGTGGTAGTGGACGTACGCGAGCCGCATGAATACTCCCAGGCCCACATAGAGGGATCAACGCTGATCCCTCTCTCCACCTTCGATCCAAGCGCAATTCCGGCCCATGACGGCAAGAAACTAGTGATCCACTGCGCGAGCGGTGTGCGCTGCGGCGTCGCCTCGCAACACTTGGTGGGTTCGGGCTTCACCGGCAACATCCACCGCCTCGCCGGAGGCATCCAAGCCTGGTACCACGCGGGCGGCCCGATCGTACAAGGCTAGTAAACCCGAGGAGAGCGGCCCCCGTTGCCCTTCACTCTAACTCTCTTCCTCCAGGGGAGAGGGGCGCTATTGAGCTAAACTCGTCCTATTTTCACTCCTCTGGTGGGAGAGGAATAGAGTGAGTGTGAACTCGAAGCTTGACGGTTCCAGCGCGAATTCCGGTGACATGGCGTTAATCGCGGCGACATTGCTCAACCGATTGAAATTCTGATTGGCATTCGGAAGATCACGAATTCAAATCTTGCTGTCAGCACCATTAAACGCCTTTATGTTAATGATGCGATAATTCGGTCCCGATTAATGAGTTCGGACCGGTAGGATAAGTCTGGGGAAAATATTGGTCGCGAAAGCTGGTGGAACAGATCAGACGAGAAAACTCGCCTATCGGGATGATATCGACGGCCTACGAACGATCACAGTTCTTGCGGTTTTGCTATTCCATTTGGACGTTGCAATGTTGCCCGGTGGGTACCACGGCGCCGACGTGTTCTTCGTCATTTCAGGCTATGTCATAACGCAATTAGTTCGGGCACAAAGATGCGATTTTTCCTTTCGGCGCTATTAGCTACCGTTGCCATCACGCTCCTCGCCGCTTATCCCATATATTCTGCCATTGATTACGAGACTTTGGGTGGCTCCGGATTGGCCACCATCTTTGGTGTCTCGAACTTCTTCTTCTACGGCGAAATTGATTATCTCAACGACAACACCTTAATACACTTTGCTGCATACTTGGTCGCTTGGAGTTGAGGAACAATTTTATCTTTTCTGGCATTCCTAATTATTGTTCTCGGCCGTTATCTTTCGCTCGTATGGATTCTGACTGAGGTACTGATAGCCTCGTTTGGATTAAACCTATTAATGACGACGGTTGATACCCAATTAGCATTCTACATGATGCCCGTACGTTGTTTCGAGTTTGCCGCCGGAGCGTCAGTGCTGATTTGGGGGGGCGTTTAACGACATCAATACGATTGATCTGTGGCGTGACCGGAATTGGGTTCCTGACAATCGGATTCACTCTTATCGACGAGTTATATGCTTGGCCAGACATCTACGCTGCTTTTCCTGTTATGGGGGCAACTCTACTTCTTGCCGTGGGTGCCCACCATATCTTTCGCGCCGCACTCACAATACCGCCGCTTTTGATTATCGGTAGACTGTCTTACAC
>CAXAGK010000519.1:0-2986 GCA_963968305.1 uncultured Rickettsiales bacterium
TCATTTGCCGACCCGTCCAATCGCTTTGAATATAAGCAAGATCGGCGGACATGATGCTATTGAACATTTCGTCTTGCATCATGGCGATCATTCGCAAACCGACTTTCTGCATCAAGACGGTTTGAACAAAGTTTGCAGAACCCTTTACGATCGCGGCCAAAAGGAAACCTAACGGCAACAGCCAAAGGAGATTTTCGTCCGGTTTGACCAATAATTTATTCAACGCGGGCTCGACCAACTTGGCCATTGCCGCTGTCGCAGCAGCCGTAATGATCATGCAAACAACCGCCACGGCAATCGATTTCAATTGTCCTCGGAGGTAATCTCGGAAGAGGCGCTGCGATAGCTCCGCTGTCGATGTATGCCGCTTAATAGTAACGCTTCCGTCGGTCACAATTCTTAAAATCTCCGATGTTGCCGGACGTATATCACGCCGCTTCTCCGCTCGCCAGTTTCGACCGGGATGGTATTACCAACGATCCCCTTCAACGTTTTTGTAGCCTCGTGCGCGCAAACACGCTTCATAAAGTTGCAGCGCATATTGCGACGAACCATAGCGTATCATTTCATTCCGACAGCTGCCCTGGCGGCCTATTGTCCCGGACCGGCCTAATTCTCTTTCTTGTTCGACACCCGCACGTTTTTCTGAATCCCGACGGCAGTGAGATTGATCCTGTGACCATCGGGATCAATCAATAATTCGGTTCTCCCACCTTGCCGTATCCGCACAGCCGACAAAGCACAATATAGCCACGACCATCCATAGCGAGACGGGTGGCGCGTTTTTTTCAGTCAACCTTTTCAAGGAAATTCTTTGCATTAACCAAATATTACATTACTTTCCGCCTGTGCGACCCGTCCAAACGCGAAATTGGCAAAAATATTGCGTGCTGAATAAGCGTTAATGGAGTGTGGACGATGAAACGTATTGCGATCCTTATCTTAGCGCTCGGCATAGCTAGCTGTGAAATGGGCGACCGAGAGAACAAACGTGCCCTTGCCACCTTGTTGGGAATGGGTGCCGGTGGCGTATTGGCATATTATGGCGTCGGTGGAGATTTTACCGACAAGTTCGTTGCCTCGAGCTTGGTGGGCGCAGGTGGCGCCGCGGTCGGCTACTATCTTTCCGATCGGCTGTTACCGCACGACCGCGAGAAACTCGATAGCACGGCCTTCAAGGCACTCGAAGAGGCCGAACAAGGGCAGTCGATTGCATGGGGCGAAAAAGGAAAGGGCGCCTGGGGAACTTTTACGCCTGTCCGTGACTATATCAGTAATGACGGAAAGAACTGCCGCTCCTACGTCGCCACGATTAATATTGAAGATGAAGCGGAGAGGATCGAGGAAGCAGCTTGCCGTATCGAGAGCGGCGGATGGCAAACGGTTAACACCTGATATCTTCAGACAAAAAAAGGGGCCGCGACATGCGCGGCCCAAGTCTAGGGAGGAAATGCCCAGTAAATCGCATGGGCGGCAAAGCCGACCGCTACGACAGCATACTTGGGCAAACCTTATGCTGCACTGCACAATGTATGTGTGAAGCTTTCTGATTTCAATAATTATTTTTCTTATTTTCAGCACTTAACAGTTCATTTTGCATTGTGGAATCTATAATTTTAAAATTTTGTGTTCATTCGCACCGATTGTTTAAATTAATCGTTCATGCGGCGATAATCTTCGAAAGATTATTGCGCCATATAGCTAGAGGGATAGATTCAGGGAATTCCAATCTCTATCCGTTGCGGCGGAATGCCTGGCGGGCCAGGATGGCTGCCGAAAATAATAAGATCGCCCCAGCCTGATGCATAACCGCGAGAGGAATGGCAACGACACTCAACAAGGTCGCTATTCCCAGTAAGAATTGCATCAAGGCCATAACCGCTAACAATAACAGAATCAGCTTCTGCCACCTTGATTGAGCCAAGCGATAACCGAAACTACTGACACACAACACGCCGGCGACGGTCGCATAGGCGAGCATTCGATGATCGAATTGAACGGTCAGAATATCCTCAAACGCAGCACTCCAGAAGGGAACCGTGCCGAACACATCACTCGGTATCCAGGCCCCCCCAATCCACGGCCAAGTGTTATAGTCGAATCCGGCTCCGAGACCGGCGACGAGGCCACCCGACATCACCGTCACGAAAACCATTATCAAGGTCGCGCTCAAAGAATAGCGCAGCCAATCAGGCGTACGGCGTACGGCATTCACACCAGTCGCAAGGTCAGCAACCAGCCACAAAATGTATCCCAGAATTAGAAACGCCATGGAGAGGTGGACGGTTAATCGGTACTGGCTCACGTCATGACGGTCGACAAAACCGCTTTTGACCATCCACCAGCCGATAATCCCTTGCACAGCGCCCAGCACGAACAATACAAACAAATGCAGCCGTAACCGGGGTGGAATATATCCACGCCACAAGTACCAAATTAGCGGCACACCGAATGCGACGCCGATCAGACGGCCCCAAAGCCGATGGATGAATTCCCACCAGAATATGGTTTTGAATTCGGACAGCGACATGCCGGCATTCTCCAACCGGTATTCGGAAGTTTTCCGATAAAGATCGAAGACGCGTTCCCATTCCGGCATCGACAGTGGCGGTAGCGCGCCGATCAGCGGTCGCCATTCAACCATCGAAAGACCGGATTCGGTCAACCGCGTGACCGCACCGATGAGCATCATTGCGGCGACCATCACCGCGCAAGATACCAGCCAGATTATCAATGGGCGGGGATTTCGCGTTACTGAATCTCGTTCTTCTGACATTTCGAAATAATAGATCGCCGCCAGCCAAGCCGCCATTAGCCAAATTAACGCACTTAATACATTTTTGATTATGTATTTTTATTTTTAACATATTATTAGTGTTTTAATTTGACCCCGCATGGGGTCTAGCCACTAGTTCTGTGCCATTGCTGATTAGAGTTTCTGGCACCGGTGGCCGCATGTTCAAGGACTGATGTGGACGGAAGTGAT
>CAXAGK010000520.1:0-2983 GCA_963968305.1 uncultured Rickettsiales bacterium
ACGCGGCCAGCGAGATCTTGAATATATTGCCAGGCGACACGACCGGAGCGCGAGCCGCGGGTTGCGGACCATTCGATGGCCTCCGCACGCCAAGTCTCTTCCGAAATAGAGAGTTCATGAAACTCGATATAACCCTGGATCATCTCAAGATAAGTCGACTGGTTCGTGTTGTGGAAACCAAGCCATAATCCGAACCGGTCGGAGAGGGAAACTTTCTCTTCGACTGCTTCGGAGGGATTGATCGCGGTCGAGCGTTCGTTTTCCATCATGTCGCGCGGCATCAGATGGCGGCGATTGGACGTCGCATAGAAGATCACATTAGTCGGTCGGCCTTCGATGCCGCCCTCCAAGACCGCTTTTAGCGATTTGTAGCTAGCGTCATCGCCGTCGAAGGACAGATCGTCGCAAAAGACGATGGATTGTCGGTCAGAGGCGCGGAGCATACCTAATAATGTCGGCAACGACGGTATGTCTTCGCGATGAATCTCAACGAGTGCCAGACTGTCGCCGCTGGTCGCGCACACTTCTGCATGGACCGCCTTTACGAGCGAGCTTTTCCCCGTACCGCGGGCACCCCAAAGCAGCGCGTTGTTTGCGGGCAAGCCCTTGGCGAAACGATCCGTGTTATCTACCAAAATTTGTTGCTGATGCTCTATCCCCTTGAGCAACTCGATCTCGACACGGTTTACGCTGTCGATCGGCTCCAGCCATTGAATGTCGGCGTGCCAGACGAAGGCGTCGGCGGCATTCAGATCATTTGTTTTCGCGGTATTCGGGGCGACGCGTTCAAGGGCATCTGCGATGCGGGTGAGGACGTCGATCAGCTTATCATCATTCATAAAAGTCTTGGGTCCGGCTCGGCGTTAGAAGGCGCAGGACCCTAGTCTTCGATCACGCTTTCGTCAATTGTTGCCATTCTGAGCTTGTAATACCTCATGCATGAATTGAATTTAGCGGGAAGGCCTGTATAGTCCGGCCTGCGCGGCTTTCCGCGCCGCAATTGAAGGAGCTCCTCATGTTGATTTCCGAAGCTTGGGCCCAAGGCGCGGGTGGCGGTGGTGGCGACATCTTCTCGATGATGTTTCCGCTTCTGCTTATTTTCGCGGTCTTTTATTTTCTGCTGATTAGGCCGCAGCAAAAGAAGATGAAGGAGCACCGCGAAATGTTGGTGGCCGTCCGACGGGGCGACAAGGTCGTCACCGGTGGCGGTATTATCGGAACGGTCTCGAAAGTCATCAGCGACGATGAAATCCAGGTGGAAATCGCCGAAGGCGTGAAGGTCAAGATCGCGCGCTCCACGCTGGCGAGCGTCATGTCGAAAACCGAGCCGGTGAAAGACAGCGGCGAGACCAAAAAACCGGAAGCTGCGAACGATTCAGGCGGCACGGAAGAGAAGAAGGAAGGCGGTAGTCTATTAGGCCGTCTGATGGGCAAAGATTGAGCGACAGAGCAGCGCGTCATTCGTCATGATTAATATTTCGATATTTCAACGCGTTACCGTAATGCTGATATGCGCGCTCGGCGTTCTTTATGCATTACCGAATCTCATGTCCAAAGGGACCTTTGCAGATTTCCCGGATTGGATGCCGGGTAAGACCATCAATCTCGGACTCGACCTACAAGGCGGGTTGCACTTGCTGTTGAAGGTTGAAACCGACGTGGCGATCGAAGAAATGTTTGGGAACCTCGAAGGAGATATCCGCGAAATTCTTCGGCTTGATGAAATCAAAACATTTCCAAAGAACCTGAAAATCAGCGGTAATGCCGTGCAGTTCGATATTTCTCATCCCGAGAAGCGGGAGAGAGTTCGTGAATTGGTCTTTCAACGTAATCATGGTGTGAGCATTGATACGCTTGATGCAGGTGGGTTTCGAGTTGAGTTCACGGAACAAGCCATCGCGGACAAGCGAAAGGAAACCGTTCAGCAAACGCTCGAGATCATCCGTATTCGAATCGATAAAACAGGTGTGCGCGAACCGACAATCCAACAACAGGGCGAAGAGCGTATTCTGCTGCAGATTCCGGGTGTGGATAATCCAGAAGAGATTAAAAGCATTCTGAATACGACCGCCAAGTTAACGTTCCATCTCGTCCATCCAGAAATCTTCGGCAGTTCGTCGCGTCCACCGCCGGGATATCTTGATATACCGTCAGGAGAAGTGGACCGCGAAGGCACCCGATATTGGGTTCGCCGGAAAGTCGATGTCGGCGGCGATAATCTTGTCGACGCTCAACCAAGTTTTGAGCAGAATCGCCCGGTAATTTCATTTCGCTTCGATCAAACCGGGGCCCGAAAGTTCGGACGCGTGACCAGTAAGAATGTTGGCCGGCTATTGGCCATTGTCTTGGATGGCAAGGTGATCAGTGCTCCACGCATCAACGAGCCGATTACCGGCGGTAGCGGCATTATTACAGGTCAGTTTAGCGTCGCGGAGACGCAAAGGACATCGCTGCTGTTGCGCGCCGGTGCCCTACCGGCCCCCGTCTCATTCTTGGAAGAACGGACGGTCGGCCCAGGATTAGGGAAGGATTCAGTCGAGGCGGGTAAAAATGCCAGTATGATCGGCCTTGTTCTTGTCGTGATTTTCATGGTGGTGGTCTACGGACGGTTTGGCTTAATGGCCGATGTCGCGCTGTTTTTTAATATCGCGCTGATATTCGCTGTGTTGTCGACATTAGGTGCAACATTAACGCTTCCAGGAATCGCAGGGATCGTGCTGACGATGGGTATGGCGGTCGATGCGAATGTGCTCATCTTTGAGCGTATTCGGGAAGAGACACTAGCCGGACGCGGACCCATCGGTGCCATAGACGCTGGCTATAAGCGGGCGTTGACCACGATTATCGATTCAAACCTGACGACATTGATCGCATCGGTGTTACTATTTGCTTTCGGTTCGGGACCGATCAAGGGTTTCGCCGTCACGCTTTCCATCGGCATTCTGACATCCATGTTCACGGCGATCATGGTGACGCGTTTGCT
>CAXAGK010000521.1:0-2981 GCA_963968305.1 uncultured Rickettsiales bacterium
ACATTCACGTTCGCCGGAAACCCTTTGACCGCACCGCGAGCGCTGCCGTCGAAAACCATCAACGGTTCGGACAAATCACTCACATCGATATCGTTCTCGACGAGATGCGGTGCACCTGCGAGACCGCTCGGCGGTTTGCGGGTGACCATGGTTACGGACTCGATTTCACCTTCAGCGGCTCCCCGCACGGCGTCCAACCCTAGGAGCGCACCGGTCGGCACAACAATCCGCGCGCCTGTCTCCTCCGCCCGGGTGACCAAATCCATATGATCGAGTAATTGCCCGCAAGAGAGCGGCATGAAGATGAGACCCTTTTCGATCGCAGCTTCCGCCACTTCGCGAAACACAGCGGACGGGGCACATTCGATAACAATATCCGATGTATCGGCGAGTTCTGCCAAACCCATGACCGGTACAGGGGACGCATAGTCCTTCATTCGCGCTGTCGCGGCCGGTTTGTCGTTGGCGGAGACCGCTGCCAATCGCATCCCCGGGATACTCCTGCCATCGAGGGCTCTCGCGACGGCCATGCCGATCGAACCGAACCCGCCAATACCGACGCTCATTTCGCCATTCGCAGCCATATTACTCTCCCTCAAACCGGATCAATTGTGTTTAACACCCTTCAACCTGATATGATGGATTGCAGGATAGGAGTCCAACATGTTGCGCAGCGCAATCGTCGTGTTTTTGGCGATCTCACTCATTTCGTCTCCGGTATCGGCGACGGACCCGGCTGAGAGACAAAAGTCACCGGAACAACTGGTGACGGAAGGAATGCGCACGCTAATGGAGGCCATGAAACTGTTCATGCATTCGCTGCCGCAATTCGGTGAGCCCTATATAAACGAAAACGGCGATATCGTGATACCACGCGTCCATCCGGAGGCACCGAAGGACAAATCCAACCCCGACGGAAAAGACAAAGGGAAACGACAGATCTGATGGCTAAAGCCGCATCAAGAGCCTGGCAACGCATGTTGAGCGGCCGCCGCCTCGACCTGCTTGACCCCTCCCCACTTGATATCGAGATTGACGACATCGCACATGGTCTCGCCCGCGTCGCGCGCTGGAACGGACAGACCAAGGGCGAGTGGGCCTATTCGGTTGCGCAGCATTCTATCTTGGTGGAACGTTTAGTGGTGCGCTTCCGGCCGAACTTGGAGCGCAAATGGCGCCTTGCGGCGCTACTACACGACGCTCCAGAATACGTCATCGGCGATTTGATTTCGCCCTTCAAGGCCGCGGTTGGTGTGGATTATCACAATCTGGAGGAACGATTGGCGATCGCCGTGCATCTTCGGTTCGGCCTGCCCGCGAAACTGCCACGCGCAATCTCCACATTAATCAAGAAGGCGGATCGTGCCTCGGCGTTTCTCGAAGCTCGGCAATTGGCTGATTTCGAGGAAAAGGAATCACTCCGATACTTTGGCCGACACCAGGGCATCGACCGGATACGGCTGCGCGCCTTGCCAACGCACGAAGTGCAAGATCGCTTTTTGGAGCGCTTCAACGCGCTTTATCCGGGCTAGAAAAGCCCCCGGCGCAGCATATTCAAGGCCATCGCGATCAATATTACCAACAGCGCTTTCCTAAATATTTGCTGGGAAATACGCCCCCGTAACCAAGTCCCGAAAAACACCGCCGTCAAAATCAAGACCACACCGATACCGGAGAGCATCAGTTCGGGCTTACCCAAAACATCCTTATAAACTAGGGTCGCGAATACAGGAATGATGCCGATCAGGTAGAGCATCCCGGCACAGCTCACGAATTCTTCCTTCGTCACTTTAAGCGCCAGTAAATACATGATCACCGGCGGCCCGAAATAGGCGGCGAAACCACCCAGCAGGCCGGATAGCAATCCGACGCATGCGGTCCAAAACTTCTCCCCTGTCGGGGCCGGCGCCGGGACGCGCACACCAGTTAATTGTGAGATCGCATAGATCAAGACGATGGCACCCAGCGCAATTTGTGCCGATTTTGGGTCAATCGTCGTGATGAATTGGGCACCCAGGACACCGCCTATGATTATAGTTGGAATCGCGGGCCAGAACCGTCGGAACGTCTGACCGAAGCGTCGCCCTTCTAACGCCTGCCACAAGTTGGAAAGCACGATTGGCAACGCTAAGACGGAGAGTGTCGTCGCCGGATGCATCACGCCACTCAACGCTGGCACCGCAATCAAGGGGATACCGACGCCAAGCACGCCTTTCGACGTACCGGCGACTAAAAATGCAATAACGACCAGCGTAATCGCGGCCGGGGTCGGATCGAAAGGTAACATCAGGACGGTTCTTGCGGCGCTGAACGCGCGCACCCACTTGGAAAACGCCAGACCATGATATACTTAGAATTCCAACGATTAGCGAAACCTAATTGCCGCAAATTAATGTCAGCGGCATCGTTTGAGAGAGGAACTACCGTGAGCGAAGATAACTGGCACCGCGTGGCCGCAAAGGCCGACGTCGCAACCGAAGAACCGATCCGTGTTCAAGTCGGCGAAGAAGACATCGCAATCTACAATTTAGATGGCGATTTTCACGCCACCAGCAACATTTGTACTCATGCCTACGCATCGATGGTTGATGGCTTCCAAGAAGGTGACGAGATTGAGTGCCCGCTACATGAAGGACGCTTCAGCATCAAGACCGGCGAAGCCCTCTGCGCGCCCGTGACCGATGCCCTCAAGGTCTTCGAGGTAAAGGTCGAGGGCGACGATATTCTGGTGAAAGTGTGATCCGATAGGAGGATGACGAGATGAGCGAACCCAAGGGAAAGATCGTCCATCAAACGGGAATACCGCGCGAGAAGGAGTTAGACTTCTGGGAGCCGGTCATCTTCACCAAGGAAGATATCGACAATGAAATCGAGCGTCTTGACGATCTGGATCAGCCGGAGAACGGCTTCCGCTCCTCGATTCTCGCTCATCCCCGCGCCGAGGAATCGAGCCTCGGCTTAGCGCCCGGCATCCGCGTCAG
>CAXAGK010000522.1:0-2967 GCA_963968305.1 uncultured Rickettsiales bacterium
GATTTGTATCGGCCAATGTTCGCTCGAATATCCGTCGCTGGGCATGTCGCTCAATCATCCATCTCGCGGGCTTCACCAACCAACATGATTGGGATACCGTCGCGAATCGGATAGGCCAGTTTGGCTTGTTCGCTAATGAGCTCGCTATTCTCCCTATCGTACTTGAGCGGGCCCTTTGTCAGTGGGCACACGAGCAGTTCAAGGAGTTTTGGGTCGAGTTGCGATGCTGTATTTGCCATAAACCGATCCTTTCGGTGGCGGTAAGTCGTCACGTGAATTATTGGGGTCGTAAATCACTTCCCTCAGGCGAGTGCGACGCCATTTCCGCAATCGCCGTTAAGACATCACTACGGCTATAGAGGTTTTCGGCTTCCAATAACGCTTGTTTCTCCGCCGACGTAAATGGGCTCGACATAGCCAGTGCATTGATGAGCCACTCGTCTTCCGCTTCGTCAATCGCCGTCCAGTCTAGGGAAATACCATTGATTTCAAAATAACGTCGCATCGCGGACAGTAGATTTCTACGATCGAGTGTTGTCTCACTTACGTTGTAGTCGGATTCAAACTCGCTCCAATCGGCTTCGAACCGTCGGTAACCGCGTGTGGTGTGGATTTCGTCGCCAAGTTTGAAGCGACAGATACCCGTTAATGACAATTGAAAATGACCGTCTTGGCTCTCTTGGTAAGACGCAATTTTGCCCGCGCATCCCATGGAATAGAGTGGTAGTTTCTCGTCGTCCAAATTTTTGATTCGCCCTTGCGGTGAAATCGGCACTTCCTCTGGATCCACCGGTTGTACCATGCCGATGATACGATCATTTGCGAGGGCATCGCTTATCATGTTGCGATAGCGCGGCTCGAATATGTTCAGTGGCAGCATGCCCCTTGGCAGCAATAGAACGCCGGACAGCGGGAAAACCGGGATACTTGCCGGTAGATCATTAAAACTGTCGACGTCGGCGCTCATGAAAACAGGACAGATGCCATCTTTTGGCGGCCTTCTATCGTGTCCGGGTGGGCATCTCCTAAGGCTTCAAATATTTTCACGAGTTGTTCCTTTGCCGCATTCTCGTTCCAGCTCAGATTCTTACGCAAAATCTCGACTAAGGCATCTATTGCTTGCTCGTTGGCGCCTTGCCCGTAATAGGCCAAAGCCAAATCGAATCGTGCTTGATGGTCATTCGGGTCACTCTCGACCTTGGCTTCTAGTTCACCGGTCTCGCCGGAAGATGTCGCGGCTTGTTCCGCCAACTCTAATGCCGTCCGCAGAGCGGCGACCTCAGCCTCGCCTTGTTGGTCTTCCGGGATTGACGCCAGCATGTTTTGCGCGCCCTCGATTTGCCCGGTCGCTAAATAGCACCGGCCCATTCCCACGAGTGCCTTAATATTTGCGGGCTCTTGTTGGAGGATTTGGCCGTATATTGCGCCGGCAGTTGAAGCGTCGCCAGAATCGAACGCGGCTTTCGCCTGTTCGGTAGCTTCGTCAATCGGTGACGGTCCGGCGGCGGCATTGGCCATTTCCACCATGCGGTCAATAAACGATTTTACTTGGCTTTCGGGAACGGCGCCCGTGAATCCGTCGATTGGGCGCCCTTGGAAAAAAGCGTAGACGGCGGGAATCGATTGAATGCGCATTTGTTGCGCGATTTCCGGTGCTTCGTCGATGTTTAGCTTAACCAACTGTACCTTACCGCCAGCCTCGGTGACCGCTTTCTCAATGACTGGTGTCAGTTGCTTGCAGGGACCGCACCAGGGAGCCCAGAAATCCACAAGGATCGGGGTTTCTTGGCTGGCATCTATGACATCAGTCGCAAAATCTGCAGCGGTTGTATCCTTGATGACGATTTGCCCGCCTGAGTCTCCGCCGATTACTTGTTCCATCTTAGAAATTCCCGTCCCGATTTGTTCTTCGTTCGTTAGATGTGCATTTCGTTTAACGGTTGCAAGCCGATAGTTCCAGGCTTTCGGAGCACCTTAGTTAAGCGGCGGTATCGAAATCGATAATCCCAGGAGGATGATTTTCCGCGATCATAAAGCGTTCTAAGTCGGTGGCGGAAATGGTTGTAGTCATGTCGTTTCGCAATGGATGAGCGTTGACCATGTCGGCAGTCATCAGAGCTTTGTCGAGGAACGCGGTGACAACGCCTTCAGTATCGTTGATGACGCCCAGGGGTGTCACAGCGCCCGGTACAACACCTAATAAATCCGCCAATGCATCCGCGGAGCCGAATGAGAGCGTTCCTTGGGCTCCAATAGTGCGCCGCAGCCATTTCAGGTCGACTTCTCTTTCTTCTCGCACCGTTACTAGGAAATAGCGGCGTTTTTTATCTCGCAAGAACAAATTCTTAATGTGGGCACCTGGTAACTCGCCCCGTAGGGCTTGAGATTCAGCAACGGTACGCAGCGGCGGATGCTCGTGGTTTTCAAAAGTGATTCCCAATTCGACCAGTCGATCGAAGAGGATGAGTGCATCGAATTTGGCTATTTCGTTCATATTTAATCTTTTAACCCAGGTTCCCGTAGGCGGGCAATACAAGGGTGAACGGAACTATTGCAATGGCGGCGCGAAGTCGTATTATCCCCGCGCCGTTACAATACGGTATTACCCTAGGACGCGGGCGTAGCTCAGGGGTAGAGCGCAACCTTGCCAAGGTTGAAGTCGAGAGTTCGAATCTCTCCGCCCGCTCCAATTTTCCAATATAAATCAATTATTTAAAGACTGATAGCTTTAGCCTTCCAAAGCTTTAGATGGTGGGGCTACACCAGGGCTACACTCTGGGAGTAAAAATGGTGCTGTCAGTCTAATGCGAACCAGTCTCCGAATATCAAAATTATGAGAATATCACGCCGCCAGCTGACGCCATTCGGCCATGGCCGCAGCGCGGTTCTGCTTGAATGTTTCGCGTGGGGTGAGATGACGTTCGAGATTGAAATGATTGTGGATCGAAGCATGAATTGAGGCGAACT